>NZ_JBJUSG010000070.1:0-18356 GCF_046044395.1 Candidatus Magnetominusculus dajiuhuensis
TTTCAAAAACCCTTTTATCAATAGGTGCAAATTTCTATATCGGAGCTTGGGATAAATTCCGCCATAGATTAATCCAGCGGCACTTGGCTATAATAAGTACCGTGATGGAAAAGACCTCCTCTGATGCCCTTTACAGGTGGGCGCTTGTGCTTGCGGTAATTACCGTTTTTTATAATATCCTTGAAGGGCTTGTCTCTGTGTATTTCGGCTTTGAGGACGACGCGCTTTCTCTGTTTGGCTTTGGGCTTGATTCGTTTGTCGAGGCCGTCTCAGGCGTCGGCGTTTGGCATATGGCCGTGAGGATTCGACAAAACCCCGACGGCCCATCAGACGTATTTGAGCGGCAGACGCTTAAAATCACGGGCGGCGCCTTTTATATCCTCGCGGTCGGCCTGACAGCCTCATCGGTACTTAATATCATTCAGGGAAAACACCCGCAGACCGCCTTCTGGGGCATTGTCATCTCCTGTGTCTCCATACTGGCAATGTGGCTACTCGTTCACTATAAGATGAAAGTTGGAAAACAACTGAACTCTCAGGCGATTCTCTCAGACGCCGCCTGCACGCGTATTTGCATATATCTATCCGTTGTGCTGCTTTCAAGCAGCATCGGATACGCACTTACGGGAATTGGCTGGTTCGACTGTGCCGGGGCTATGATTATCGCGGCACTGTCATATAAAGAGGGACGTGAGGCCATAGGCAAGGCGCGCGGGAAATCGTGCTGCTGCGGCAACTCATGTGCCTCCCAAAAGTGATTCGCACGCATAGGGCGTAGTCGCTCTACATCCTGACTGGTTTTAACACCGCCTTGCAATACGTTGAAAAACCATCGCCCTGTCAACCATTTGACAGGCATTTGACAGAATAGGGGTATATTATGGTCTTGTAAAATCCCATTTAATCACCGGCAGTTAGGGATTGTCGCCGTTTAAATATGTGGCATGGATTTTGCAACCTATACCAGCGAACAGTCTTATTTTTTCTATGGAGGTAACATGACTGAAGAACCCGAAGAAGCAGCAGAACCAGTTAAGGTACAAAAAAAGTCGTTGAGCATCAAACAGATATTAATCTTTGGCGGTATTATCCTTGTACTGGCAGGCGGGGGGTTTTTTACCTATACCAAATTCTTCGCCAAGCACGAAGAAGGCAAGGAGAGCAAGGAAAGCGCTAAAGACACCGGGCACAAGGATAAGAAACCCGCGGAGCAGATACTAATCCCTATTGAGCCGCTAATTGTCAACCTCACGGATAAGAGCAGGTTTATGAAGATATCGCTTCAACTCGAAGTGGGGGACAAGAAACATGAAGATATTGTAAAGGAGAAAATGCCCCTTCTTAGAGATGCCATTATCATGCTTCTTACCAGTAAGTCCTACGAGACCATCTCAGGGTCGGACGGCAAGATGCAGTTAAAGGACGAAGTGCTCTCAAGGTTGAATCAGGCATTGGGAAAGGAAATTATATTAAACGTTTATTTTACCGAACTGATGGTGCAATAGATGAGTAACAAGATACTCTCGCAGGACGAAATTGACGCCCTTTTAAAGGGTGTGCAGAGCGGTTCGGTAGAGACCGGGTCACAGGCTCAGGAGGACAGCGGGGTCAAAACCTATGACCTCGCCAATCAGGAGAGGATAATCAGGGGCAGGATGCCTGGACTTGAAATCGCCAATGAGCGTTTCGCCAGGTTCTTCAGAAACTCCATCTCCACGATTATTCAGAAGTTTGTTGATGTCAACATACACGGGGTAGAGATGATGAAGTTCAGCGAATTTATGAAAACACTCCCGCTGCCGTCAAGCATCAACATATTCAAGATGGAGCCGCTGAAGGGGTTTTCCCTGTTTGTGCTGGGCGCTCCCGCGGTGTTTGCCTTTGTCGAGTATTTTTTCGGGGCCACTACCGCGAGGAATACGAAATCAGAGGGCCGGTATTTTACGCCCATTGAGCAGCGTATCATCAAAAAAGTGGTCGCCATGGTGCTCAAAGACCTGGCCGCCGCGTGGAAGGGCATTATAGCAGTGGAGCCTGAGCATGTGGGGTCGGAGATGAATCCGCAGTTTGTTACTATTGTCACGCCTACTGAGGTGATCATAAAGGTAGAGGTTCACCTTGAGGTAGAGGACTTCACGGGTAAGATGTATTTCTGCATCCCATACTCGGTAATTGAGCCGGTTAAGGAGAAACTATACTCTGGCATCCAGGCCGAAAAACTTGAGATAGACCAGCGCTGGGTTGGCCGTTTAAATGGAATCCTGAGACTGTCCACTGTGGATGTTTCAATTGAGTTGGCAACGGCCGAGCTTGTGATTGAGGATATTCTTGATTTACGAAAGGGAGATGTAATTCCTCTGGGGAAAAGTATCAACGAAGACATGGTGCTGAAGGTCGAGGGGATTCCCAAATTCAGATGTGTGCCGGGTCAGGTGAAGGGCAATTTGGCCGTTAAAATCACCGGCGAACAGACTTAGACGTTCAGCAACGTAGTTTTTTAAAGAGCATACAGAAAACATACTTTAAGGAGGAGATTCATGGATGTGCAAAAGGCGGATTTCCACGAATTAGATAAAGACGGCAACGTCGAGGGTGCCAGGGATATTAAGTTCCTGCTCGATATACCGCTTATGATAACGGTGGAGATAGGCAGGACAAAGATGCTCATAAACGATTTGCTTCAGCTTGGGCAAGGCTCGGTAATTGAGCTGGATAAACTTGCCGGCGAGGCTATGGAAATACTCGTCAACAACAAGGTAATAGCCAAAGGCGAGGTCGTAGTGGTAAACGAAAAGTTCGGCATCAGGCTTACTGATGTCGTAAGCCCAACTGACAGGTTGAAACAACTGAGATGATAGACACCGTGTTTCAGGTATTCATCGCGCTTGTGGTGGTGATTTTTTTGATTTACACCATCGCCTTCGCGGCGAAAAAAAGGCGCGGAGGCAGCGCCTTCCTGAGCATGATAGAGTATCTGTCACTTGGTCCCAAAAGAGGCATTGCCGTTGTCAGGGTGGGGAAAAAGGCACTCGTTCTCGGTGTGACGCAGACAGATTTCAAACTGCTGAAGACACTTGGAGAACAGGAAGTCCAGGAAATCGCCTTTAAAAAAACCCTTGACACTGAGATGTCCCGTGGGCATGGCATGGTGTCTGATGTGGCCAACCGCATAAAAAACATTTTTGCCGGCAAGACGGACAAGGAGAGCTGACCATGGGCGCGCTCAACATAGACCATCCGCTTATATCAATGTTTTTTTTGATAAGTTTTCTGTCCCTTATTCCGGCGATTCTTATGATGTTTACGTCGTTTACGAGGATAGTAATCGTGTTGTCCCTTTTAAGGCAGGCATTGGGAGGCCCTCAAATCCCACCGAATACTGTTCTTATCGGCATATCACTGTTTATAACCCTTTTTGTCATGTATCCGACACTGGACACCCTTGCCAGTGAGTCCATAGTCCCGTTTATGGATAAGAAGATAACAGCGTCAGAGGCCATTAAGAGGGGTGAAAGGCCAGTCAAGGACTTTATGATGAGGCAGACGCGGGAGAAAGACCTCGCCCTGTTTTTAAAACTCGCGAAGGTGGAAACTCCCAAAGAACCGATGGACACACCTATGAAGGTGGCGGCCCCGGCGTTCGTGATAAGCGAGCTTAAGACGGCCTTTGAGATGGGGTTTCTGCTCTATCTGCCCTTTATCATCATTGACATGGTCGTAGCCAGCGTGATGCTCTCAATGGGTATGATGATGGTTCCGCCGGTGATGATATCGCTGCCCTTTAAACTATTACTTTTTGTGCTTGTTGATGGCTGGAACATCGTTATTGGCAGCATTGTGAGGAGCTTCCATTGACCGTAGAACTAATAAAAGATCTGTCTTTTGATGTGTTTAAAACCCTGCTCATGGTGGCTGGGCCGATGCTCATAGTGAGCATGACTGTGGGGCTTGCGGTGAGCTTCTTTCAGGCGATTACACAGATACAGGAGTTCACGCTTACGTTTGTGCCAAAGGTCGTAGCGGTGTTTTTGTGCGTGTTTATAATGATGCCGTGGATTGCGCGCGTGATGATTGGCTTTACGCTGCGTCTGATAGACAAACTGCCGGATTACGTGAGGTAACGACTGATGGAAGAGCTGATTAACTCAGGACTGGTGTCTAAGCAGATAGGGAATTTTGCGCTGGTACTGTTAAGGGTCTCCATAGTGATGGCGATGCTGCCCATATTTAGCAGCCAAAACATCTCTCCTCAGTACAAGATTGCCTTTTCGGTGGCGCTTGCGTTGTTGATAACCCCGCTTGTGAATTTTAACCTCGACGGCAAAGAGGAGATTGTGTTTACCGTATTTAAGGAGATAGTGCTTGCCATGGCGCTTGGGGCGGCGGCAAGGCTGGTCTTTTTCGCCGCGGATATGGCAGGGCAGTTGATGAGTAACGGGATGTCCTTGTCTATTGCGACATCCTTCGACCCGGAGTTCGGCCAATCGGCTGAGGTATCGCGTTTTCTGGGTGTCCTGGTAACGCTGCTTTTTTTCATAATGGATATACACCATGACCTTATTGGCGCGCTTGTGAAGAGTTTTGAGGTGCTTCCCCCCGGCCAGATAAGGGTGAATCCGCTGATGATATACAGTTTTTCTGGTGGATCAAAGGTCTTTATCCTGGCGTTAAAGCTGGCCGCCCCTGTGATGGTGGGGATGGTGGTTGCCAACCTCCTGCTTGGACTTTTATATAAGGCAGCCCCTCAGATAAACATCATGTTCGTTAGTTTCCCCATATTTCTATTTGTCGGCCTTATACTTATGATGCTTACGATGCCCGTGTTTCTCAGGGTTATCGAGGGGCAGTTTGACAATCTCAAAGGCGTTTTGTATGAAACGCTGTTAACGGCGAGACCCTGATGGCAGAACAGCAGGAAAGAACAGAACAAGCTACACCGCGCCGGCGGCAAAAGGCCAGAGAAAAAGGCCAGATGCCGCGAAGCAGGGAGCTTACCACGGCCGCTGGCATGGCCGGGCTGCTCCTTGTTATTCACTATGGCGGGGCAAACTTTATGTTTAAGATGAAGGATGTTACGGCTAAATTCCTGTCCTTTCAATATGGACATGACCCTTTCAGGGCGATAAATGTGGCGATGCTGAAGTCCTTTATGATGCTTCTGCCGTTTTTCCTTGGCATCATGGTGTGTGCGGTTGCCTCGGAAATCTTCCAGGTGGGGTTTATGTTAAAACCCTACGAGCCTAAACTATCCCGGCTTAACCCTATGTCCGGCCTTGGCAAGCTGTTCTCTACGGACGTGCTGGTGGAATTCGTAAAGAGTTTTACTAAGTTCCTCGGCGGCGGCCTCGTCTTTTACTTCATAGTAAGAAGGGATATATACAGATGGCCGCTTCTGATGACGAAAGAACTTGTTCAGATTGTATCGGGCACCTATGGGTTTGTCATGAGCGCTATGGTATGGGGCCTGCTCTATCTCTTTATCATAGCGGTGCTTAGTTACGCCTTTGCGAGATGGCAGTTTGAGAAATCCATAAGGATGTCCAAAGAAGAGATAAAAGAGGAATACAAAGAAACAGAGGGTGACCCTAAGATAAAATCCAGAATCAGGTCCATACAGCGTGAACAGGCAAGGAAGCGTATGATGGCCGAGGTTCCAAAGGCCACAGTGGTAATAACCAACCCGACTCATCTTGCCATAGCGCTCCTCTACAAGGGAGATAAGATGTCCGCTCCAAAGATAACGGCAAAGGGCTCCGGCTATATAGCCGAGAAGATAAGGAAGATAGCGCGTGAAAACCGCATTCCCATCTATGAGGACAAGCCTCTGGCGCGTGCGCTTTTTCAGTTCGAAATCGGAGAGTTCGTCCCGCAAGAGCTATACAAGGCGGTTGCGCGTATACTGGCATATATCTATCAATTAAAGGGTAAGGTGTAATATGGCGGAGATGGCTGTCAACATTGCAGACATGAATATTTTAAAGCTGATACGGGAGCGCGCGGAGATATTCGTCTCTATCGGCGTGGTTGCCATACTGGTTGTGATGATCATCCCGCTGCCGCCGATTCTCCTGGATTTGCTGTTGGCCTTGTCCATATCCATATCTGTGATGACCCTGATAATCAGCGTATATGTGCAGAAACCTCTGGATTTCTCCGTATTTCCAACAATGCTTCTGATAACCACACTGTACAGGCTTTCGCTGAATGTCGCCACAACGAGGCTGATACTTATAAACGGCCACGAGGGAACGGACGCGGCGGGGCACGTTATCAAGTCGTTTGGAAATTTTGTAATAGGCGGCAACTATGCAGTAGGCCTGATAATATTCTTAATCCTTGTCATCGTAAACTTCGTGGTTATCACTAAGGGTTCAGGAAGAATCGCGGAAGTGGCGGCAAGATTTACATTGGACGCCATGCCCGGCAAGCAGATGGCCATAGACGCCGACCTTAACGCCGGCCTGATAGACGAAAAAGGGGCAAGAAAGCGGCGTGAGACAATCGCCCAGGAGGCCGACTTCTACGGCGCGATGGACGGTGCAAGCAAGTTCGTAAGAGGCGACGCCATAGCCGCGCTCATCATAACCGCTATCAATATTTTTGGCGGCATAATCATAGGGGTGCTGCAAAGGGGGATGCCCATTGTTGAGGCCCTCAAGACTTATACGGTGCTGTCGGTAGGTGATGGTCTGGTGTCTCAGGTACCGGCGCTGTTGATTTCAACGGCGGCAGGTCTCGTAGTCAGCCGCGCTGGCAAGGAATCCGACTTAGGAAAGGACATCTCAGAGCAGGTTATTGTGAACCCCAAGGCGCTCTACACGACCTCAGGGATACTGTTTGCCTTTGCCGTTGTGCCGGGGATGCCGCATATGCCGTTTTTGATTATCTCTGCTGCCGCCTCCGGCCTTGCTTACATGATTACATCTGCCGGTAAAAAAGAGGCCGCGGCACAAGTACAGCCAGAGGCGCCAATAGAGGAGCCAAAGATAGACGCCTTTACAGAGTTAGACCCTCTTACGCTTGAAATCGGCTACGGGCTTATCCCCATAGTGGAAGAGCAAAAGGGAGAGCTGCTTAGTAAGATTAAATCAATGAGGAGACAGCTTGCCAAGGAGATTGGTTTTGTCATACCCCCTGTGCATATCAGGGACAACCTGCAGCTGCGGCCACATGAGTACAGCTTCTCTTTGAAGGGCATTGAGGTGGCCAAGTACGAGATAATGATGGGCTACTATCTTGCCGTGGCGGGAGATGACACGCACCCGATTGACGGGATACCGGCAAAAGAGCCTGCCTTTGGCCTGCCAGCGTTATGGGTGGAACAGTCAAGGGTGGAAGAGGCTCAGCTTGCCGGCTATATGGTCGTTGACAATGCCACAGTTATTGCCACACATCTGACGGAACTGATAAGAAAGCACTGTTGGGAGCTTCTGTCAAGGAGCGAGGTTCAGAACATCCTCGACAGCGTATCAAAGAGCTATCCTAAGATAGTGGAGGAGCTGATGTCTATCTCCACGCTCGGCAACGTGCAGCGAGTGATGCAGAATCTGCTGAGAGAACGTGTGCCTATAAACGATGTTATGGCCATACTTGAGACCATCTTAGACTACGGGGCGCAGATGAAAGACGCCGAAGTGCTGACAGAGTTCGCCAGACAGGCGCTAAGCAGACACATAACAAGGCAATATTCCACACCAGACGGCACCATACCGGTGTTTACACTCGACCAGAGGTATGAAAACATGCTCTTGAGGAGCCTCCAGACCGGCGAGGCCATAAGCCCGGTCGTTGTAAGTAAACTGGTCAAGGGATTAGAGGTATTAATAGAAAGCGAGAGCCACAGAGGGGTACAGCCGATAGTCCTGACATCGGTTCAGGTCAGGCGGCATGTAAAGAAATTAATGGAAAAATTCCTGCCGGCAGTCGTCGTGTTGTCAAACGCTGAGATTTCAGCCGCCGGTAAACTCTATACAATGGGGGTAGTGAAGTATGAAGATTAAAAAGTTCCAGGCTAAAAGTTTTGCGGAAGCACTTGTAATGGTAAAGAAAGAACTCAGCGACGACGCGATAATCCTGTCAACTGAGGAAGGAGACGGCGGTGTTGAGGTCACAGCCGCGGTGGACTACGACATGCAAAAGGCAAGGCCTTACAACAAATCCACAGAGATGCTCCACAACAGCATAAGGATGTTTAACAAGGGCGGCAACAACGACACAGACGAAGAGGATAAGGCTGCCGACGTGGTATCAATAAAATCCTCCGCCAGGCCAAAGTCATTCGCGGCGGGGTTGTTCAAAAAAGAGCAGACGCCTGAGGAACTCCCGCTTGCAGGCTCCAAAAAACACGCGGCGGACAATTCCCCCGCCCCCACCACAAGGACAACGCCCATGCGCTCCACCTCGCGCACAGAGGGCCACGCCCATGACACCGACTCCACAGGGCAAAGCGGTATAAGCAATGTTATCAGCACCATGGCGTCAAACATATCCACAGAAATAGAACACCTCAGAGAGACTATCGAGGATATGAAAAACATGGGCTTTGAGATGTCCCTGCCGCCCAAAAAGAAAGCCCTGCTTAGTTATTTAAAGGAACGCTCAATTCGTGATGAGTATGCTATACTACTGTGTGAGAAGGCCAAAGAGGTTCAGGACATACTACCCATAATAACGTCCCACATAAAGGTCAAGAAAAGTGACAGCGACATGAAGGCGGTAATGGTAATAGGCCCTACCGGCGTGGGAAAGACTACGACTGTGGCAAAGCTGGCCGCTCATTCCATAAAAGAGGGCAAAAAGACGGCCATCATTAACTTTGACACATACAGGATAGGGGCGGTGGAGCAGGTGCGCATATACGCCAGAATACTTGGAATTCCGCTTGCCGTGGCATCCACACCCGGCGAGCTTAAGACCTCCCTGCTGCGCTTTGCGGAGACGAAAGACGTGATTTACATAGACACCACGGGCAGAAACCCGAAAGATAACGAGTACCTCGATAGCATAAACGATATATGCGAGACAGAAGTGCCGCTGGAGACGCACCTGCTGATGAGTGCCAACACCGACGACGAATTCATGGCCGAGTCATACAGGTACTACAGAACCGTGCCGGTTAACTATCTCGGCTTTACGAAAGTAGATGAGGCGGTAAGATACGGCGGTCTGTACAACACCCTGATGATGTACAGCAAACCGGTGGCATATGTAACAACAGGACAAAAGGTCCCCGACGACATAGATTTTACCGCGGTTGAGGGCATAGCCGGCCTCATCCTGAAGAAGGAGTGTTACAATAGATGTTAAATGACGGGCGCACAAAAAAGAAACACATCATGACCATAGCCGTGGCAAGCGGCAAGGGGGGAGTGGGCAAGACCAACATTGTGGCGAATCTGGCCATAGCCATGAGAAAAATGGGCAGAAATGTGTTGATTCTTGACGCCGACCTTGGGCTGAGCAACATAGATGTGCTGCTGCAACTGGCGCCCGAATATAACATACAAAATGTGATAAACGGTGAGATGTCCCTCAATGAGATAATAGTAAAAGGCCCGCACGGGATAATGATCCTGCCCGCCACATCGGGCGTGCAGGAGCTGACGGTACTGGACGAGTTCCAGAGGCTGCGGCTGCTGGAGGAATTTGAGTCCTTTGATGAGGACATAGACGTTCTGTTGATAGATACGGCGGCGGGCATATCGGACAACGTGGCCTTTTTCTGTATAGCCGCACAGGAGATAGTAATAGTCACCTCGCCTGAGCCAACGGCAATGACCGACGCCTATGCCCTCATAAAAGTACTCTATACCCGGTATCAGGAGAAGGCATTCAGCATTCTGGTAAACTCAGTAAAGAGCGGAACCGAGGCGAAGGAGGTTTTTAAACGCCTCTCAACCGCGGCCGATAAGTTTCTCAACATCTCATTAAATTACGTGGGCTTTATCCCGTTTGATGAGGCGGTGCGCATGTCCGTAAGGGCACAGCGGGCATTCATAGACGCCTACCCAAATTCGCAGGCCGCTAAGAAGATAATGGACCTGGCCGTTACAATACTTGGCCGGGCGGAGCCTGTTGTTAAGGGCACTATACAATTTTTCTTCAGCAATCTGCTTTCGACGGCCTCCGAAGGATAACCCAACGTGGACACGAAGATATATAAAGCCGCAATAACCGACGAAAAGAAGGAAGAGGTAATAAAGGATTTTCTTCCTTTTATAAAATATACCGCGTACAGGCTGTCTCACAGGCTGCCCCCGCAGTTGACCTCTGACGACTTAATAAGCGTGGGGGTTATCGGCCTTCTCGACTCGCTTGACAACTACGACTCGACGCGGGCAAAACTAAAGACCTATGCGGAGTTCAGAATCAAGGGCGCGATGCTGGATGAGATAAGGGCGTTTGACACATCCTCGCGTTCACTGAAGGAGAAGGTCAACGAGTTGAAGGACGCCTGCGTAAAACTTGAGAAGCAACTATGCAGACCCCCTGACGGCGACGAAGTGGCAAAGCACCTGAATATGTCCCTTGACGACTATTTTAAGATACTCAAAGACGCCGACGCTGTTATCACACTCAGGTTTGACGATTTCGGCTCAAAGACCCCCGGCGGCGAAGAGATGAATTTATTAGAGAACATCCCTGACGAAACGACGCGCGACCCGCTCAGGCAGCTCATGGACTTATCTAAGAAGGCTATCCTTGCCGAGTTGATATCAAAACTTCCCCAGAAGGAGAAAATGGTGCTTTCGCTCTACTACTGGGATGAACTTACGATGAAGGAAATAGGCAAGGTGTTAAGCCTGTCTGAAGGCAGGGTGTGCCAGCTTCACAGCCAGGCCATCCTCAGGCTAAAGGGAAAGTTAAACAGCGATGTGGGAATATAGAGTGGGGCAAACACATTTGAAAAATAAAGCAGAAGATACCTATGCAATCATTCCGGCTTGTCCCTTGCCGTCATTCCAGCTTGTCCCTTGTCGTCATTCCGGCTTGTCCGGAATCTTCCCTTTAGTGGGAGGTTCATGATGATTGTGCATATTCTGAGACGTAAGGACAGATTCCGGACAAGCCGGAATGACAAAAATAAGGGGAATGACAAAAATAAGGGAGGCAATTTCTAATGCGTTTGCATTGGAATATAGAGGATGGGTGTTTTTTATCAATGAAAAAATTGTATAATAGCGGGGTTGCTGTGAAATGTTGATACCGACGCTGATAACCGGCAGTAATTAACCATATGGCTCGGACAAAAAAATATGATAAATTAGTCCTTGATATATCGCACCCCGATATTTCGAGGCGGAGGCAAGTTGCCTCCATGCTTGGCGAGACTGACGAAAGGGCGCTGTACCCGCTGATTAAGCTGCTGCTGGACGACAGCCCCGCCGTTGTGGACGCCGCCATGCAGTCAATATTAAATATAGGGGGGGAGGCAGCCGCCTACATGCTTATCCCCGTGCTTAGAAAAGGTCCGGCACAGAGAAACGCCGCACTCCTGATACTGAAAGACCTCGGTGCCAGCACAGTCCCCCTGCTCTATGATTTGTTGAATGACAAGGACGACGATATGAGAAAATTTGCCCTCGACCTGCTCGGCGACATTGCAGTGACGGTGGAGGTTGATAAAATCCTGCCTACACTCAAAGACCCAAACGCAAACGTAAGGGCGGCCGCGTGTCGGGCGCTGGGGCTGTTGAAGACTGAAGGCGCGGTGGCGCACTTAGAGGGTGCGCTTAAGGACGAGGAATGGGTGGCGTTTTCCGCCCTTGAGGCCCTTGGGGAGATTGGAAACGCCAGTGCTGTGGCCGCAATTGACAATATCTGCAAAATCGGCTCAAGTGTGCTTCAATTCTCCGCGATAGAAACACTGGGGAAGATTCCTTCTGAACACTCAAAGGAGGCCATAATCGGATGTCTTAATCGAAGCACGGCACAGGACATCGGGGGGGGCGGCCTTTCAGATGTGCTCAAGGCCGCGGCCTTAAAGAGCCTTGTCAGCTTGGGGATAGGCCAGGATATGGGCTATTTGGCGCCTGAGCTTTTGGGGATGCTCAATAGCGGCGATTGGGAAGAGAAGATGACGGCGGTCAAAGGGTTAAAGATGCTGCGCGACAACAGAGCGGTTGAAGGACTGCTTGACGCCGCCGGCTCTCTGGATACATCAAACATTGAGGCTGAGGAGCATTATAAAAAAATAGAGGACGCCTTAATTGAGACAGCCGACTGTGATACGCTGCTGGAGATATTGGACAGTGGGCGGTTAAAAAACCGCGGCGAGGCATTGTTGGTCGAGCTGCTTGGGAGACTTAAATGCACAGAGGCGGCAGCACGGCTAATCCAATTGCTTCGCGGCTCATACCGCGATATCCGAAGGGGGGCGGCAAAGGCGCTGGTTGAAATAGCGGACGAGAGTGCTGTTGACCCTCTTATAGCGGCCCTGAAGGACGAGGACTGCCATGTTAAACGGCAGGTGGTCTATGCCCTCAGAAAACTGGGAAACAAGAAGGCCTTTCGCCCTATATTAGACCTGCTTGATACTGAGAAGTGCGAGGATGTAATTGATGAGGCGGTAAAGGCCCTCATAGGGATGGAATCAAGGAAGTTCTTAAAGAACATTGACTTTTATCCGAAAAAATTGAAGCAATATATAGCCAGGTACGCCTCGGACGAGGAGGTATTATTAAGGCTCGCGTTGCACGAGGACGAAGAGCTGAGGATAGCGGCCATGAGGAGGTTATCGTCGCTGCGGCCTGATGAGGACATTTCGCGGGCAGTTGCGGCAAGGCTGGATACAGACCTCAGCGACCCTAACCCCGAAGTAAGAAAGACAGCCATAATAAGCCTTGCAAAAAGGGGCGAGTTCTCAGACACAATGCTAAACGCCTTAAACGATATGGACGTTTGGGTGAGAGTCCATACGATAAAGGCCGTGACGGCAATTGGTGGCTACGAGCATCTGGACAAATTATACGCTATGCTGAAAGACGAAGAGCTCCTCGTAGTTATGGTAACAATAGACGCCATGATAGAAATCGGAGGCCCTGAGACGTATGAGAAATTAGCCGAACTACGCAGCCATCCCGACGAATATGTCAGGGCAAGGATAGAGGAGGTCATTCACCGCTTATGACAGTGCTAAAGGACGAGACTTTTAAGAAATTCAGGGATTTTATCTACGAACAGAGCGGGATTTTCATCCCTGACACTAAGAAATATTTTATAGAAAACAGACTGAGCAAGAGGCTTGAGGAAAAGAATCTGTGCAGTTACGACGACTATTTATATATGTTGAAATATAGCGCCAACAAAGAAGAGATGAAGGTACTTTTTGATAAAATAACAACAAACGAGACATTTTTCTTCAGAGAGGTAAAACAGCTTGAGGTCTTTGTGCGCGGCGAGGCACCAAGGTTAATCGCAAGGCGCAAACCACCGGCCTTAAGGGTATGGTGCGCGGCCAGCTCAACCGGCGAGGAGCCATACACGCTGGCGATGATGCTGATGGAGAACCCTCAGACAAGCGGCGTAAAATTTGACATACTGGCATCTGACATAAGTGACTCCGTGTTGCAAAAGGCACAGTGTGCCTCATACGGGCAATATGCCATGAGAAACGTGCCGGATATTTATTTAAAGAAATATTTTAAACTCAACGGCAACTCTAACCATCACCTTTCTCCGGTCATCAAGTCAAGGGTAAGATTCTCGCAAATCAATCTGCTGGACGAAAAAAGAATAAAGGCCATAAGAGATATAGACGCTATATTTTGTAGAAACGTGCTAATATACTTTGATAAGAAGGCGAAGGTAAAGGTGATAGAGAACCTTTATGAGACCCTGAGACCGGGCGGCTGCCTGTTTATAGGCATGGCCGAGAGCCTTCACGACATAACGAGGCTGTTAAAGCCGATGGTCGTTGACAAAACGGTGGTGTATCAGAAGACCTGACAATGTGATGAAAGACATCACAGGAGCGCTGGACATATTATGAGAATCATGATAGTGGATGACGACAAAACGACAAGGAAGATACTGGGTCTGTATCTGACAAAAAAAGGCCATCAGCCGGTGTTCGCGGAAAACGGTCTCGACGCTATAGAGAAACTGGCCTCAAATGAGGTTGACATCATAATGACTGATTTGAATATGCCGTATATGGATGGGTTAGAGTTGACAAAGCAATTGAAAAACAACCCGGCGTTTCAGTCAATACCGATATTGATGTTAACTACTGAAACCGACGATGAGGAAAAGGGCAAGGCCAACGACGCTGGCATAAACGCATATATGGTAAAACCCGTCTCCGCCGAGACGGTTGACACGATGATAAGACAAATGACAATCTTAAAACAACAACAGGAGGGCAAATAGGATGGCGTACAACACAGCAATGAAGATACTGGTAGTGGACGACTTCGCAACAATGAGAAGGATAATAAAGAACATCCTCAAGCAGTTGGGCATGAACGATGTCGAAGAGGCCGAGGATGGCGAGCAGGCGTTTAAGAAGCTCCAGGCGGGAAAGTTCGACTTCCTGATAACTGACTGGAATATGCCAAACTGCACGGGGCTTGAGCTATTAAAAATGGTAAGGGCTGACGAGAAGCTAAAGGCAATGCCCGTACTTATGGTAACGGCTGAGGCAGAGAAGGAGCAGGTTATAGAGGCCATCAAGTCAGGCGTGAATAACTATGTGATGAAACCGTTTACATCGGACGTACTAAAGCAAAAGCTGGATAAGATATTTAACAAATAGCCTGCTGACGGAGGCATATCTATGAGACGCCAGGCCAGCCGGATTTGGATTTAGCCCATTGACGGGAAGATTGCCAAAAGGAGGGATTTTATGTCCGATGAAATGGATGAAATAATAAACGACTTTCTGATTGAGACTACAGAAATAGTCGAGGACCTCAGCCAGAAGTTTGTGGAGCTGGAAAACGACAAGGATAATCAGGAACTGGTAAACGGCATATTTCGCTCCGTACATACGATAAAAGGCGCTTCGGGATTCTTAGGATTTAACCAAATGGTGCAGTTGACCCATATAACCGAAAGTGTTTTAAAAAAGATAAAAGACGGCGATATCCCATTAACCCCCGGCGTAATGGACGTCATACTGGAGTCCATAGACAACGTGAAGGTGCTGCTTGAGCATATAAAGGCCAAAGACGGTATCGAAGAGGACCTCACAGGGATACTGGCGTCACTTCAACAGGTATACGACCAGGCAGGGGCACCCGCAACCGCTCCACCCCCACAGACCATCCAACAGGTGGAAATACCGGCGGCACCCGCCGAAGACGCGGCATCCAGTGGCAGTGGCCCCACGATTGAGGAGCTTGACGCCCTTATGGAGGCGCAAAGCGACATGCTCCTCAAGCCGGTTGGCGAAATCCTCGTTGAGGGAGGTTCAGTTACAACAGAAGAGGTTGACGACGCCCTCAAGATTCAGAACATGATAAAAGAATCCGTTGACACGGGCGAAGTGCCAAAGGTCGGCGATATATTGGCGGCAACAGATAAGGTATCAAAGGAGGAAGTCAAAAAGGCGCTGTCAAAACAAACAACGCCCGAAAAAGATAAACCTCCGCAGCAGGCGGAGCAGACCATCAGGGTGGACGTAGAGAGGCTGGACAATGTGTTGAATCTGGTTGGGGAGCTTGTCCTTGCCAGAAACAGACTGATGAAGGTCGTCTCTAACCTCGAACTAAAATATACTGACAACACGGACGTAGCCCCGCTTGCCGAGCTGACGGCATTTATAAATTTGATAACAACAGACCTCCAACTGGCGGTGATGAAGACAAGGATGCAGGCTGTCAGGAAGGTTTTCAATAAATTCCCACGCATGGTAAGAGACCTTGCCCGCTCTATGAAGAAGGATGTCGAGCTGGCCCTCTCTGGTGAGGACACGGAACTCGATAAGTCAATAATAGAGGAAATCGGCGACCCGCTGGTGCATTTAGTCAGAAACTCTGTTGACCACGGAGTGGAGATGCCCGATGACAGGGCGAAGGTGGGCAAACCCAGAGGCGGCACGGTACTGTTGTCGGCCTATCAGGAGGGCAATAACATAGTGCTCTCCATAGAGGACGACGGCAAGGGAATAGATGTGGAGATGTTGAAGGAAAAAATAGTGGAAAAGGGTCTGTCAACGCCGGACGAGCTTGAGAGGCTGTCAACGAAGGAAATCCTCGATTTTATATTTCTACCGGGGTTTTCAACGGCAAAGGTGGTCTCAGACGTATCAGGGCGCGGCGTAGGGATGGACGTTGTAAAGACAAATATTATGAAATTAAATGGCACTATTACGATTGAGACTGAAAAGGGGAAAGGGACAAAGTTTCTCCTGCGGTTGCCGCTGACCCTTGCAATCATACAGGCGCTGATGGTTGGCGTGGGCACTGAGGTGTTTGCCGTGCCGCTTGCCTCTGTCGTAGAGACGGTGCGCATAGACCAGTCCAGTATAAAGACCATCAGGGGGCAGGAGACGGTAATCCTGAGAAACGAGATAGTGCCGGTACACAGGCTGGCGAACAAGTTCTTTCTGCCTATGGGGCAGTCAAACGGTGGGCATAAGATGTATCTCGTGGTTATACTTGTAGGAGAGAAAAAGTTCGGCATGATGGTTGATAAATTATTCGGACAGGAAGAGGTCGTGATAAAATCAATAGAAGGGTTCTCTAACAGCTCGGAAGGCATAGCAGGGGCGACGATAACCGGAGACGGCAAAGTGGTATTAATCCTTGACCCGGCTGTGATGTTCGTCGGTGACCTGCGTACATAGATTATAGTGGATATGGATAAGAGAAGGGATGGATAAGTTGAAGATATGGATAAAATAAAGGTATTGATAGTTGACGATTCGGCGTTTATGAGAAATGCCCTTAAGAGTATGATCTCCTCAGACAGTGATTTACAGGTAGTCGGGGTTGCGTGCGACGGGGTGGAGGCAATAGAGAAGGTCATGTCTCTGAAGCCAGACATTGTGACTATGGATGTGGAAATGCCTAAGATGGACGGCTTAGAGGCGCTGAAGCAGATAATGGCTAAGTGCCCTGTTGCTGTGGTGATGCTAAGCTCTCTGACCGTAGAGGGCGCCAGGACGACGCTTAAGGCGTTTGAGCTTGGCGCTGTGGATTTTATTCCTAAGAATCTCTCAGATTTATCAATAAACATAATGAATATAAAACTGATGTTGATAGATAAGTTAAAACAAATCGGCGGCAAGAATGGGCAGCTAAACAAACGTCCTGTTGATGAGCCGGTACAACAATCAGCGCCTTCACCACATGTAAATCACACGAAGGTTGTAAAATTTTCGTCGTCAAAGAAGATGGCGATTGTGGCGATAGGGACGTCAACAGGAGGCCCGAAGGCTCTTCAGACAGTGGTACCCCTGTTGCCGAAAAACTTTCCAGTCCCCATTGTAATCTCGCAGCATATGCCAGCCACGTTTACCGGCCCGTTTGCTGAGCGTCTTAACCAGTTGAGCCAGATTCATGTAAAAGAGGCCAAACAAGGCGAGAAGATAGAAAACGGCATAGTCTATATAGCCCCCGGCTCCGGACACATGAGCCTGATAAAAAAGGGCACAGACAGGATAATAAACATCGCCGACAACGCCGAGTATATATACAAACCCTCAGTGGATGTGATGATGCTGTCTGTGGCGGCGGCAAACCCTGGGGCGTGTCTCGGTGTTATTCTCACCGGAATGGGCAACGATGGCCTGAAGGGAATGAAGGCGATACGGGAATGCGGCGGTCGTACAATAGCCCAGAACGAGGACACATGCGTGGTGTATGGGATGCCAAAGGCCGTGGTGGATGCGGGGATTGCTGATAAAATCGTGGCTATTAACGGCATTGCCGGTGAGATAATAAACTCAATATAGGATTAAAGACGAAGGGGGATAATCCCCCTTCACCCCATAAATCTCGCCACGCTTTATTTATTAATTTTGGGCTGCCGCCCGTTGGCGGCTTCAGAATTCCGGGGCGGCTTCAGTACTCCGGCTACAGGCTATTATGAACTCACCGTTAGTCCGTCATTCCGGCTTGTCCGGAATCTTATTTGGCTTGAGAATGCGTGGAGACTGATTCCGGACAAGCCGGAATGACGACAAGGCAAGACGGTGAAACAATTTGGTGAAACAATTTTTTGTCGCAGAGTGAGGTTGCGGAGACAATTTTTTTGTCGGGTGAGATTGGTTATATAATCTACTAAAACATACAATCTACTAAAACCCAATGGCTTAGCGCTTTACAGCCACTATGTAATTACCCTTCCCTGCCCCTGTCTGTCATTCCTGCGAACAGACTGTGTCACAATAGTAAAGCAGCCCCCCCCCC
>NZ_JBJUSG010000071.1:0-18316 GCF_046044395.1 Candidatus Magnetominusculus dajiuhuensis
ATAGGACATTTCTATTTTGGTAAGAATAGGACATTTCTACTTTGGTACGACAAAGAAAAAATAATCATTGACAATTCCTGCTTTATTATCTTAACCTAGGTGCGTGTATTATTTAAAGGCATATAAACATTCAGTCGGGCCGCTATCAACAGATGGGCCGCTGTCAATGAGGGAGCCGCAGTGCCGGTGTTAGCCGAGTTAAAGAGGCAGATGTTGCTTGATGGCCTTGACGAGGCAGAGCTTCAGTCGGTTGCTCAGGTGGTGGAGCCGTTAAGTTTCCCCAGAGGTGATTCTGTATTCAGGGAGAATGAGCCGACATTGGGTGTGTATCTGATCAGGTCAGGTGAAGTTGAGATAAGCAGGAAGCTGCCCATAGACCTAAAGACGAAGATGCTGATAACCGTAAGAAACACTCAGAACTGTTGTGAGATACGAAAGACCCCATACGGCTGGAGGCAGGTCTTTGCCAAACTATTAGACGGGCAGTTCTTTGGAGAGCTATCAGTAATAGAAGGAAAGAAAAAACATGGCGCTGACGCCGAAGTTATAGAGGACGCTGAGCTATATCTCATACGCTCGGATAAGTTTGCTGAAATAGAGGCTTCGGCCCCGTCAACGATGTTGAAAATACTGCGCGTAGTGGCAAGGGTTTCATCGAAAAATATGCGCTATCTGGACAAGCAGTTGTTAAGGCTCCTGATAGGGATTTAAGCGTCGGGGACAATGAGGGGGAAATAATGGGGGAAATAATATAGATGCCTACGGTTGAAGATCTGAAAAAACAAATACTCTTTGATGGCCTTAGCGATGAGGAGGTTGCGAAACTGCTGCCGAATATCCAAAAGGTCACCGTTGTAAAGAATAACTTCGTATTCAAAGAGGGTGATTCCACAACGGGTATCTATATGATACATTCGGGCAGGATTGAAGTAAAGCGTAAGCTGCAGCTTGATACGAAGTCAAAGATGCTCGTAATGTTAAGAAATATTCAGAGCGAGGAAATAAAACATACCGCCGATGGCTGGGAAACCCGATTTGCGCTTTTGAGTAAAGGCCAGCACTTCGGGGAGCTTTCTATACTGGAAGGGAAGAAAAAACACGGTGCTGAGGCCGTTGCCCTTGAAGATACGGAGTTGTTTATCTTAAAAACCGAGAATTTTATGGAGTTGGAAACCACAGCCACCGAGACTATGGTGAAGATAATGAAGGCCATTGCCAGGGTAATGTCAACTAACGTTCGTGCCCTAGACAAGAGAATCCTGAAGGCCCTTACAGGGCAGTGAGAATTGTTAATCCAGCCTTTTTTTTCGTTTTATAAGACCTCTTTTCGTACCAAATCCGTTCAGAGCGTTAATATATTTTTAATATGCGGGGCAGGTGAGGGACTTGTTTGGCGATAAGTGTAACAGGCACGATAGTTTAAAGGGAATTCGCGCGGTGTTGTTCGCGCTGTTTTTTCTTTCGGGCTTTGCTGGCCTGTTGTATCAGGTTGTGTGGCTTAGAATGGCCTATGCGTCCTTTGGCATAATAACTCCGGTTCTTTCAGTGGTAATATCAGTGTTTATGTTAGGACTTGCCGCAGGGTCAATCTTTGGAGGCAGGATTATAGAGGCCCTTTCTGCGATGACCGGGCTGTCGCCGGTGTTGTTCTACGCCCTCGCCGAATGCTGCATAGGGGTGGGGGCATTTATAGTCCCACAAATGTTTCGCTGGGGGGCTGGCACCTTGCTGATGAAAGGCGGGATGGACTCAGCCGCATATCTGGCCTGCTCCGCCCTCGTAATAACAGTGTCTATTCTTCCATGGTGTGTTTTCATGGGTTTTACATTTCCATTTATGATGTCTTTTGTAAAGGCACTGGACAAATCTGATAAAACTGGATTCAGTTTCCTGTATCTTGCCAACGTAATCGGCGCGATGTCGGGAACTGTGATTACTGCCCTTGTCTTAGTGGAGCTGTTGGGGCTTAGGAAGACATGGACAGTGGCAGCTTACGTAAACTTCTTAATAGCGGCGATAAGCGTGGCAATTGCAATGGCGTATCCTTATAAAAAGAACCACGCGCCAAAAATCGCCGACGATATTGATAGGGACATCGCCCCCGACACGACGATTTCCCCGCGACAAACGCTGCTGTTGCTGCTTACTACCGGCTTCACATCTATGAGCCTTGAGGTCATATGGATAAGGGCGTTTACGCCGGCCTTTGGAACCAGCATTTATACCTTTGCCGCAATACTGGCGGTTTATCTTCTTGCCACATCGGCCGGGTCTTTCCTTTACAGGAGACATCTGGCAAGGGGCGGGGTGTATGATACGTTTAAACTTATCAGACTTTTGGGAATAAGTGTTTTTCTGCCTGTTGTCCTCAGCGACTGGCGTTTAAGGTCTCTGGATATTGTTTTTCAGTCTTTGATTTTATTTAGCATAATGCCGTTTTGTGCACTGCTTGGCTATTTAACGCCCAAACTTATTGATTTCTATTCGCAGGGCAGGCCATCAGGTGCCGGATATGCCTATTGCATAAACATCATTGGCTGCATAGCGGGGCCGATATTGGCGTCCTATGTGTTTTTGCAGTATTTGGGGATAAAATTGTCCATGGTTGCTATGGCGCTTCCATTTGTAGTGTTTTACATGTCGTACCTGTTGAGGCCCGCGTACCGGGCGGCTATGTCTAAATGGCCGACAGCCGTGGTGGCAGCATTACTAATCATATCAACATTCGTAAGTTATGACCATGAGATGTTCTACAATAAAGACGGCAATTCAGTGGCCAGAGACTATACGGCCACCGTAGTGGCCACTGGAAAGGGTATGGATAAACAACTGTTTGTCAACGGAATAGGCATAACCAATCTTACCCCTATTACAAAGTACATGGCCCATATACCGATGATTTTTTTAGACAGGGCCAGATTTCAGGCCGGTGAGCCTGTCTCAGCCCTGATAATATGCTTGGGCATGGGAACTACCCACAGGTCAATGTTGAGCTGGAACATTAAGTCCACCGCCGTTGAGCTTATTCCAAGCGTCAGGACGGTCTTCCCCTATTTTTTTGACGACGCCCACGCGGTTTTGGAAAATCCCAACGGCAGGATAGTTATTGATGACGGCAGGAGGTTTTTAAACAGAACCGCGGACAAGTATGACGTAATAACCATTGATCCTCCCCCACCCGTTGAGGCCGCAGGCTCAAGCCTGTTGTACTCGGAGGATTTTTATGCCGTCATTAAGAGCCGTCTGCGCGAAGGAGGCATATTTCAGCAGTGGGTACCTGTGGCCGAAGGAAAGATTCAGCAGGCCGTGGCAAGGTCAATCTTTAACTCCTTCCCGTATGTCAGGGCATTTACTGGCATTGAAGGCTGGGGGGTGCATTTTATCTCGTCTGTGACTCCTATAAAGACACCTGATATCGAAGAAATCGAGGCTATAATGCCTGACGTGGCAAAAAAAGACCTTCTTGAATGGTCAACCGGCAAAGACCTGGGTTTAGTTTTGCGTAATTTCCTGTCAAAGGAACAATCCGCACAGACATTGTTGAATACTAACAAGTATATACTCATAAACGACGATAAACCGTACAACGAATACTACTTTCTTCGCAGACTGAAGGCGTCATTGATGTCAATGCGGAGCTAATTGCTAAATTAAAGAGATGAAAGGCATTACAAACGAGACAATTGAGCTTGCTAAGCACATTTCAATGCTTATATTGGATGTGGATGGGGTGCTTACAGACGGCTCAATCATACTGGACAACGAGGGCAACGAACTAAAGGTCTTTAACGTAAAAGACGGCCACGGCATAAAGATGCTCATAAACGAAGGTATAAACGTTGCAATAATCACAGGCCGAACCAGTGGCGCTCTTCAAAGGCGCGCCCGTGAACTCGGCATAAATGATGTCTATCAGGGCTGTGATGACAAGGTAGCCGCGTACGAAGACCTGAAGATTAACTACGCCCTCCATTACAAAAACATAGCCTGTGTAGGAGACGACATCGCAGACATACCCCTGATGACGCGCGTGGGGCTGCCTGTTGCCGTAGGGGACGCCGTAGAGGATATAAAACAATTTGCCCGTCTTGTCACGTCAAAAGAGGGCGGGCGGGGTGCTGTGAGGCAGGTGTGCGATTTCCTGCTTAAATCCAAAGGAATCCTCAAAGGGATAATAGATGACTACGGTAAGGCTTAACATCCCGACGATACTCACCTTAAGCAGGATATTTGTAATCCCTGTGTTTATATATATTACGCCGACGCACCCGGTCTGGGGGGCGGTGGTGTTCGGGCTTGCTTCTATAACGGATTTTCTGGATGGTTATCTTGCGAGGCGTTCGGGGCAGATTACCCGATTTGGGATTATTATGGACCCGATTGCGGATAAGTTCCTGGTAATATCGGCCTTTATCTTGTTGGTTGACATTGGGAGCCTCTCTATGTGGCTTGCCACAATTATCATCGTGAGGGAGTTTCTGGTGACCACGCTGAGGGTTGTTGCCCTTACAAAGGACATTGTAATTGCCTCGGAACTTGGCGGGAAACTAAAGACAACCGCGCAGATTACCGGCATTTTGTGCCTGATACTGGAGAATTCCCTCTTTGATATAAACCTCTACGGAGTCGGGCTGGCTATGATTTGGATTGCGGTGGTGCTTGCTGTGGTGTCGGCGGTTCAGTACACGATAGGATTTTGGAAAAAGATATGATAGTCCTCTGTATGATAGGCGCGTTTGTGTTAGGCTCTGTCCCTTTTGGGCTGATTGTTGCGAGGACAAAGGGTATAGACCTCAGGAAGGTGGGAAGCGGCAACATAGGGGCGACCAATGTACTGAGAAGTGTGGGGAAGTGGGCGGCGCTGTTTACCCTTGCCGGGGATATGTTAAAGGGCGTGCTTGCGGTTATTTTGGCCAGACATCTGTCACTGGGTGAGTCGGCTGTCGGCCTGATAGGGATATTTGCGATACTGGGGCATGACTTTTCCTTATTCACCCGTTTTAAGGGCGGCAAGGGAGTTGCCACAAGTCTTGGCGTCCTTCTGGTTTACAGCCCGGCCGTTGGTGGAGCGTCTGTGGCGATTTGGATTATCGCGCTTGCGGTATGGAAATACTCTTCCCTTTCGGCGCTCATGGCGTTTTTCTTCGTTCCCCTGGACATTTATTTGTTCGATTATTCGGCGAATAAACTCATATTCGGTATAATAATCATGTTACTGATGATCTACAAACATAAGGGCAATATAGAAAGACTAATCAAGGGTACGGAGCCGGGCATAATAAAAAAATGACAATAGAACAGGCAAAAAAAAGGCTCTGCCTCGCCCTCGATGTTGACAGATTAAGCGACGCCGTGAGATTAGCGGAGCTCCTCAGGGGCAGGGTATCGTTATTTAAGATAGGGTTTCAACTGTTTACAAAGGAAGGGCCGGAGGCCGTGCGTGCGGTACAAAGGCTTGGGGGCAGGGTGTTTCTGGATTTAAAGTACCACGACATCCCCAATACGGTTGCAAGCGCGGCAATGGAGGCGGTAAACATGGGTGTGTATATGTTTAACGTTCACGCCTCTGGGGGCAGTGAGATGATGAGGGCGGCAGTTGAAGGGGCGGCGGCGCAGTCACAGAAAAATAACACCCCCATGCCTGTTATACTTGCCGTTACTGTGCTGACAAGCCTCAACGATAAGATACTTTCAGACGAGCTTGGCGTAAATAATACCATGTCACACCATGTAACGCACCTTGCGGCACTGGCAAAGACCTCCGGCCTTGACGGCGTTGTGGCGTCGCCGAGGGAGATAACGGCCATACGGAAGTGCTGTGGCCGTAGCTTCACAATCCTTACGCCGGGGATAAGGCCGCCGTGGACTAAGGAGCCAGACGACCAGAAAAGGACAGCCACGCCGTCAGAGGCCATGGAGCTTGGAGCAAACTACATCGTAGTAGGCCGCCCAATACTCAGGGCAGACGACCCCGCTGCGGCGGCTGATAAAATCCTCAGCGATATGGCTGCGTTATAATTGCTAAGGAGAGGCCGTTTCGTGGCATGTCTTTAACTGCCCGCACGCCGCGTAGATTTCCCGTCCCATGCTCTTTCTTATAAACGCGGTAACGTGTCTGTCTATTAATATTTGCTGAAACTCAAGGACGGTCTGTTCGTCCGGCGGCTCAAATTTGGCCGCGTCGTATGTATTAAACGGAATCAGATTGACCTTCGCACTCAGACCTTTTAACAGGGCAATCAACCGCCGCGCGTCAGCCGGTGTGTCGTTTATCCCTTTTAACAGCACATAGCCAAAGGTTATGCGCCTCCTTGATGAGATTGGCAGCCTGCCACACGCCCTCAGCAATGCCCCTATGTTATACTTGTTGTTTACCGGCATCAGGGCTGATCTGGTCTCGTCTGTCGTGGCGTTTAGTGATACGGCCAGATTCACCTCCGGTATCTCCCTGTATAATCTCTGCAACTCCGGCACCACACCCGCCGTTGACAGCGTTATCCGCCTCTTTGATATCCCCATGAACTCGGTTAATATGTGTATGCCCCTTACCACCCCGTCAAAATTCCTGAGAGGTTCGCCCATCCCCATAAACACGATGTTGGTTATCTCGCCGCCGCTTATTCCGCCCTGGGCCTGAAGCTCCCGCCGTACGGCCGTAATCTGCCCGGCTATCTCATCAGCCCTCAGATTTCTCACTAATCCCATCGTGGCAGTCAGACAAAACCTGCACCCCATAGCACAGCCTACCTGCGAAGATACGCAAAGCGTCAGGCGATATTCGTCAGGAATTAACACACCCTCAACAGAAAGCCCATCCTCAAGGCCAAAGAGCAGCTTTATTGTCCCGTCCGGTGAGGTAGTCTTTTTGAGGATTTTTACGCTGCCTATATACGAAAAGCCCTTGAGGGTCTCCCTCAAGGGCTTCGAAAACTCCGTTATATCGTCTATGCTTGCCGCGTTTTTCTCATACATCCAATGTATGAGCTGAGACACCCTGAACTCTGGCAGCCCCATCTTCTGAAATAAATCCCCTATCTCACCACGCGACAGCGTCTTTAGATCAATTATGTCCCCATCTCCCAGCTCTTCAGATATTCACTCTGGGCGTCTGTCAGTGTGTCTATATTTATACCCATAGACATCAGCTTGAGCTTTGCTATATAGCGGTCTATCTCTTCAGGGACACTGTGAACGGTATTCTTTAGTTCTTTATGGTTAGTTACCGCATGAACTGAACACAGTACCTGATTTGCGAAGCTCATGTCCATCACAGATGATGGATGCCCCTCGGCCGAGGCCAGATTTATCAGCCTGCCCTCGCCAAGCACATATATGCGGGTCTTATTCGGCAGCGTGAACTCCTCGACAAACGGCCTGATTTCCCGCCTTCCGGTTGCCATTTTGGCCAGGGCGGTAAGCTCTATCTCCGCATTGAAATGTCCGGAGTTGCTCACAATAGCGCCGTCTTTCATCACGCCGAAACACTTTTCGCTTATCACGTTTATGTTGCCGGTTACAGTAACGAATATATTGCCAATCTTAGCGGCCTCCATCACAGGCATTACGTCATAGCCGTCCATCGTGGCCTCAAGCGCCTTCAGGGGATTTATCTCTGTTACCACAACATGTGCGCCCATGCCACGCGCCCTCATCGCCACGCCGCGACCGCACCAGCCGTAGCCGCAGATCACAAACACCGAACCCGCTATCAGCCTGTTGGTCGCCCTAAGAATCCCGTCCATCGTGCTTTGGCCTGTGCCATAGCGGTTGTCAAACAGGTGTTTTGTGAGCGCGTCGTTGACGGCTATTATCGGGTATTTTAATACCCCTTTTGCAGCCATCGCCCTAAGCCTGATAACGCCGGTGGTGGTCTCTTCCGTCCCCGCTATGACGTTGGCAAGCAGGTCTTGCCTCTCTTTATGAAGCACGCCTACAACGTCGGCACCGTCGTCCATCGTTAGATGGGGCGCAAAGGACAGGAGATCCATAATGTGCTTATAATACGTGTCGTTGTCCTCGCCCTTGATGGCAAAAACCGGAATGTCAGAATGTTTCACCAGACTTGCCGCAACATCGTCCTGCGTACTCAGCGGATTTGAGGCGCAAAGCGCTACCTCCGCCCCGCCGGCCTTCAGAGTCTCCATAAGGTTTGCCGTCTCTGTTGTAACATGCAGACATGCGGCCATTCTCATGCCTTTGAGGGGTTTGTTCTTTGATATTTCCTTTTTTATCTCTCTCAGTACCGGCATTTCCATTTCTGCCCATTCGATTCTCAGCCTTCCCTTGTCGGCAAGGTTGATATCCTTAACATCGTGTTTTACCATGTTGGCAAGTCTCCTTTATTTTGATTTAAACAGGACATTTCGACGCCTACAGTCCGGCCTCTTTTCTGAGGTGCTCAGCCATGTCTGTCTTTTCCCATGTGAAATCAGGGTCAGGCCTTCCAAAATGTCCATATGCGGCAGTCTTTCTGTATATTGGCCTTCTCAGGTCAAGCTTTTCTATTATACCCTTTGGGGTAAGGTCAAAGTTGTCCCTGATTATCTTCACTATCTTTTCGTGAGAAACTTTCCCCGTATTTGTCGTATCAACGAGGATTGACAGAGGCTGGGCTATGCCGATGGCGTAGGCGATTTGAACCTCCGCCCTCTCCGCGATGCCTGCGGTCACGATATTTTTCGCGATATATCTGGCCATGTATGCGCCGGAGCGGTCAACTTTCGTCGGGTCTTTGCCGGAGAAACAACCGCCGCCGTGTCTGCCTGTGCCGCCGTAGCTGTCAACTATTATCTTCCTTCCGGTAAGCCCTGTATCGCCCATCGGGCCGCCGGTTACGAATCTGCCTGTGGGATTGACGTGATAGACGATATGTTCTTCGTCAAGCAGGCTTTGGGGAATCGTCGGCTTAATGACCTGTTCTATGATGTCTTCCTTTAGTTCCCTTAATGTCACATCAGGGCTGTGCTGGGTTGATACGACAACGTTATTGAGATTGTGCGGCTTGCCCTCACGATACTCTATTGTAACCTGTGTCTTGCCGTCCGGGCGCAGGTATGGGAGAATATCATTTTTGCGCACTTCGGCCAGTTTCATCGCGAGCTTATGAGCCAGCATTATACTTGCCGGCATAAGCTCTTCGGTCTCGTTACACGCAAACCCGAACATAAGCCCCTGGTCCCCGGCCCCACCGGGGTCAACCCCCATGGCGATGTCGGGTGATTGCTCATGTATGGCCGTGATAACCGAGCAGGTCTCATAGTCAAAACCGTACTTTGCCCTCGTATATCCGATCTCCTTTATTGTCGCCCTTACGATTGACGGTATATCGGCATAAGTAGATGTCGTTATTTCACCGGCTATAAAGGCCAACCCTGTGGTAACGAGAGTCTCACAGGCCACTCTCGCGTTGGGGTCCTTCGCGATTATCGAATCAAGAATGGCATCGGATATCTGATCTGCTACCTTATCAGGGTGCCCCTCTGTAACCGATTCGGAAGTAAAAAAATAATTCTTTTTTGGCATTGCTCCCTCCTTTTTTGACGCTCTCAATATAGAATGTATATAATAACACTATCCCAAAGAAAAAAGCTATTTTTTGGGCTACACCGAGGGATGCCGACGAGCGGGCACGAATTAAAGAGTGGCGGTGCAGGGATTTGAACCCCGGACACTGCGGATATGAGCCGCATGCTCTGACCACCTGAGCTACACCGCCAATGGCCTTAGACTGCATATTGTAACAAATCCCTTAGGATTAATAACAGAGGGCTGATCTCCTCATTCTAATATTTATCAATATCCCGATGGCGATGTAATTTGTTATCAGCGTCGTCCCTCCATAACTCATAAACGGTATCGGCACCCCTACTACCGGCATCATACCAAGTACCATCCCCATATTTATAAAAAAATACAGGAACAACATGAATGTTAACCCCAGCGCAAGGTATCTTCCAAACTCGTCTTTTGACTTCACAGCCGTTGATATACCACGAAGAAACAACAACAGGTATAAAGCCACAATTGCCGAGCTCCCCACAAAACCCCACTCCTCGGCAAAGACGCAGTATATGAAATCAGTGTGTTTCTCCGGCAAAAACCTTAGCGGCCCCTGAGTACCTTTCAGATACCCACGTCCTAAGACTTGCCCCGAACCTATGGTTATTTTTGACTGCTCTATCTGGTAGCCTATTCCTTTAGGGTCGGCTTCCGGTTCGATGAAGGCTAAAATCCTGTTCTTTTGGTAATCCTTTAAATGGCGCCAAACGAGTTTTCCAGCTACCGTCGGTACCACAAGGGTGACTAATATCAGTGTTACCAGTATCTTCTTTTCTATTTTCTTTGCAATGACAAGGAAAAAAAATGTCGCTAATAAGACCAACCCCGTTCCTAAATGAGGCTGCTTCAGGATTAATACAAAGGGCAGCAGACCAAATAACGTCAGCGATATAAAAAAAGGCCATTTTGTAAGAGTACCCTTTATTGTGCTTAAGTATTTCGATATACCTATTATCAACAAAATCCTGAACAGCTCCGACGGTTGGAATGAAACCGGCCCAAGCTCAAGCCATCTCTGCGCCCCCATTCCCCGCCTGCCCGCAAATAACACAAGGACAAGCATCACAAGCCCCATTGAATACAGGAAATACGCAGAGTTCCTTAACCAACTGTAATCATATACCGCAGCCACCAACAGCGCCACCAATCCCATTAACATCCACACCATTTGCTTTATGTAGTAGTTTGGCTGCACGGTGGTTATTACCGGCCTCGTCGCGCTGTATATCGTCATCACCCCGATTATGCTTATTGCAAGAAGCAGCGACAGCATATACCAGTCGAACTGTTTCAGATACTTTCTGTTTATCTGCAGAAACCACATGCTAATTGCTCGCCTTACCCTGTAAATATGCCTCAATCACTTCCCTTGCGATTGGCCCTGCAACGCTCCCGCCGTGTCCACCGTGCTCCACGATGACGGCTACAGCTATCTCCGGTTTCACCGAAGGCGCGTAGGCTATAAACCATGCATGGTCTCTGTACCGTTGTTTTTGCTCTTCACTCTTAAGCCTGCCCGCAATAACCTGTGCCGTCCCGGTCTTCCCCGATATTTGGACTATATTGCTTCTGGCATCTTTCCCCGTCCCTCCGTCTTCATTTATAACACCATGTAAGGCACTCTTGACGGCATCAAATGTTTCAGGACGTATGCCAAGCCTTTCCCTGGGGTTGTCTTTATTGCCATCTTTCAGAAGCGTAATCGGCATAATTATACCCTCGTTTGCTATCATTGCCGTCATTTGCGCCACCTGTGCCGGCGTTAAGGATATGAAACCCTGCCCTATGGCCGCGTTGAGTGTCTCTCCTAAAAACCACTGCCTATTCCCCGACCTGCGTCTGCGCCTCGTCGAGGGCATTGTGCCGTCTTTCTCGTCAACTCCACGCCTTAGCCCTATGCCGGTACTCTTACCCAGACCGAAGAGCCTCGCGTACCTTTCTATCTTCTCAATGCCCAACTTTTTGCCGATTTCGTAAAAAAACACATCGCATGACTCTACTATCGCCCTGTGTAAACTCACTCTGCCGTGGCTTTTCCAGCAGCCAAAAAAATGTTTCCCATATTCCAGCACCCCATTGCACTGCGTGCTTGAGTACTCATCAATTATACCACCTTCAAGGGCGGCTATCGCAACTACCGGTTTAAATACCGAGCCCGGCGGATATGAACTCTGTAATGCCCTGTTAAGAAGCGGATGTCTCTTGTCCCTATTCAGGGCATTCCACTTGTCTGTATCTATCCCCATGACAAAATCGTTGGGGTCAAACGTCGGCAGGCTGACCAGTGCCAGTACCTCACCGTTTCTTACATTAACAGCAACCAGGGCACCGGATTTCCCCCTGAACGCCTTCTCTGCCGCTTCCTGCAGACCTATATCTATGCTCAGGGTTACGTCGTTTCCCATATGTGGCTCTGTCTGCCCTATTAATTTTAACTGTCTGCCAAGGGCGTCAACCTCAATTATCTTCTCCCCCGCCGAGCCGCGAAGTTCCTTGTCGTAAAACGCCTCCGCTGCCCATTGCCCGACAAATGTCTCAGGGGTTATGTTGTCATAATCCGGACTCTGTATCTGCCTCGCCGTCATCCTCCCAAGATAGCCGATTGCGTGCGAGCCTATGCTGTTAAACACGTAATGCCGCGTGAGATTCGGCTCGACCATAAGACCGGGGAAGTCAGAGCGCCTTGCCTCAATCACGGCTACATCTTTAAACGTCAAACCCTCCTTCAACACTATGGCCTTAAATCTATGGCTCTCTCCTTTTCTTAGTTTGGCGATGAGTTTTCTCTCATCAACGTTAAGCAACGCGGCCAGAGCAGCCGTGTCTATATTCCTTGTCTCCGGCATCAGCGAGGCATAATAGTATGCCTGATTTTTCACAAGTGGAATGTTGTTTCTGTCATAGATTATTCCACGAGCGGCGGGAAGGGTTATTACCCTTATCTTGTTTGAGTTCGCCGCATCTCTGTAGTCGCCGCCTTTTAATATTTGAAGCTGGTAAATTCTCATCCCCAATATGGAAAACACTAATATCACAATAAATAGCGTCAGGCTTGAGTACCTTTCGAAATATTCCTTATTGCTCATCTCTCTCTCTTATAATAAAATACCCTATGGCGGCGTTTATGACTGACTGGTATAACGTAATATTTGCGGCATGTAGCATTTCAGCCGGCCTTGTATCGAACAGGGTGAGTGAAAAATAGACAATAAAATTATCTATCATGGTAAATGAAAAACACAGAATAGCATTTAACAGCGGCGCGAGGTTGAATATCCCCGTCTGAAGAAAATATGCCATAAAAATTACCGCACCTTTTGAAAGTATATTTGGCCCCAAAATCTTTAAGGCAATGCTGTCCAGCAAAAACCCGATTATAAACGCCCACAATACCGCCTTCCTTGTATCCCACCTTATCCCTATGTAATATACCAACACCACCACAACGTTCGCTCTGTAGCCAATAAAACTGGTCTCATCAATCACAATAGCCAGTATAGCTATCAAAATCCACAGAAGATTCCCCTTGACCCCTTTCATTTACATGTCCCGACGGCGGGTGATGACCATGACCTCATCAATTTTGAGTGGATTGGCAAAGAGACCTACTTTTATATCCTGCTCAAGCATTGAAGGGTTTTTCTCGGCTGAGAGAACCTTCCCGACCGGAATACCGGGAGGATACAGCGAATCAAGCCCTGATGTAATCATCGTGTCTCCGGCTGCCACCTCTTCCATATCCAGGCCATGTCTTAAAATGCAGTAGTCCTCTCCAACACCCGACAGGATTGCCTCTGTCCTGTTATCATGGGATTTAACCGCAACAGACGAGCTTACGTCTGTCAACAGAAGCACCGTTGAGTAGTGCGCGTCCGACTTTTTTATCTTCCCAATCAACCCCAATACCGTTCGTACGGCCATGTCTTTTTTTATGCCGTCTTTATAACCTTTGTTTATTTCCATCGTCTGCGCCCAAATATCAGGGTTTTTCGAGACCACCTTTGCAGTGGCAACATATTCGGGCAGCTCCTGCTTTAAACTCAGCAGCTCTCTCAGACGTTCATTTTCTATTGATTTCTCTTCGTACTCCTGCTTTTTTAAGAGTAATGTCTCAACCTCTTTTTTTAGCTCTTCATTATGCCTTTCAAGGCTCATCGCCACAATAAAAGGTTTTTTTATATAATAAACAAGAGAGGTTACAGCCTCGTTAATATAATTTAACGGATAACGAATAAAAAAAAGCGGCTGGACAGGCCCTTTGATACTCTGCACTGTCATTAGCGAAATGGAAAGAAACAAGTAGAGTAAGAACAGAACCTGGCCCTTTTTAGTCATCAACCAACGGCAATCCTCTTTAGTAGGGCCAAATCCTCAAGCATCTTGCCAACACCCATTACCACCGCCGTCAGCGGATTATCTGTCACAACCACCGGCAGCCTCGTCTCCTGTCTGATTAGGGCGTCTATGCCCCTCAACAACGCCCCGCCACCGGCCAGGACTATCCCGTTGTCCACTATGTCAGAGGCCAGCTCAGGCGGCGTGTTCTCAAGGGCTGTCTTTATAGTGCTTACTATTAGACTTATCGGCTCTGCCAAAGTCTCTCTTATCTCGTCCTCTCTTATTCTTATGGACTTTGGAATGCCGGAGATGAGGTCCCTGCCGTTTGCGTCATATGTGCGGTCTTCGTCAACTTTAAAGGCGGAGCCTATCTCTATTTTTATCTGTTCCGATGTCCTGTCTCCTATCAAAAAACTATATTTTTCTTTTACATAGGCCACAATTTTATCATCCATTGTGTCACCACCCACTTTTACCGCCTTGCTGTAAACGATGCCGTCCATTGATATGACGGCTACATCCGTAGTGCCACCGCCGATGTCAACTATCATATTGCCATATGGCTCATCTATCGGCAGACCTACCCCTACAGCCGCCGCCATCGTCTCTTCTATCAAATATACCTCACGCGCCCCCGATGCCTCAGCCGCCTCTTTCACCGCCCGCTGCTCAACGAGGGTTATCGCCGACGGTACGCCTATGATGACCCTCGGAGATACGAAGCTCTTCCTGTTATGAGCCTTCTTGATAAAATACTTCAACATCTCGCCGGCCGCGTTAAAGTCCGCGATTACACCGTCTTTCATCGGCCTTATGGTCATTACATTGGCAGGGGTCTTGCCAGACATTCTTTTGGCCTCCGCCCCCACGGCTACGACCTTCTTCGTATCCATTCTCATTACCACCACAGACGGCTCGTTGCACACTATGCCCTTGCCCTTTGCGTATACCAACGTATTGGCAGTTCCTAAATCTATGGCCAAATCATTAGAGAACAACCCTAATAGTCTGCTAAAAATCATTGTTCCTCCTTGAAGAGTATCTCAACTACCTTCGTTTTTGCCAGTTCGTCTCCTATTCTCATCCTATTGGCATTGCCAATCATTATAATGAATTCTATGCCCGCAATTGCAATAAAAAAAAACCAGCCCAAAATCGGTATCTTCCATAGCACCAGGGCAAAGGCTATCGTGCTGTTTCGTAAGATTGAACATCTCGCGGATGATACCATCTGCCCCCGCAGGGATTTAACCTCCATACCCATCAGCTTCTTCCCTATGCTTGCCCTGTTGTATAGACTGTCTCCGATTAGTATAAATATCACCGCCGCGTAAAACCCTACCCGTGGGAGCAGTTCCATCAGCAACATCGCCAGCACAAAGTCAATTGACTTGGCAAGGATACGCGGCAGGACGCCAGCTTTTATCTCCTCTTTGCCCATTGGAAATAGTAACAGATAAGCGCTTGAATTATCAATGAACTGATCCGCCTCTGTCCCTTTAGCCACAAAATATTATTTTTTTAAAAAAAATTTCACTTGCACTGGCAACCGCAATATAGTAAAATGATACGCCTGCTAAGTCCACCGTGACATACACAGCGGTTTTCATAAACAACATAACTGGGGGCGGCAAAAAGAAATGAATACTAAAGACATCAATACATATAGCGACATAAAATTAACATCGAACGGCCTGAAGGTTCTGCAAAAACGGTACCTTAAGAAAAACGAGCATGGCGTTGCCAGAGAGACGCCGGACGAGCTGCTCAGAAGAGTGGCGAAGGCCATTGCCGCGGCAGACCTGAACTATGGGAAGAGTTTCACTGACCTTGACGCACTTGAGAGGGAGTTCTATGACATGATGGCCGCTCTGGACTTCCTGCCAAACAGCCCGACACTTATGAACGCCGGACGAAGGCTTGGGCAGCTCAGCGCGTGCTTTGTGCTTCCCGTGGAAGACTCAATGGAGAGTATTTTCGAGGCGGTGAAAAATGCCGCGATGATTCATAAATCAGGCGGGGGTACGGGCTTTAGTTTCTCCTCCCTGCGCCCTAAGGGCGATGTGGTCGGCTCTACGAAGGGCATATCGAGCGGCCCGGTGTCTTTCATGGCCGTCTTTGACACCGCCACTGAGGCCGTTAAACAAGGCGGTACGCGAAGGGGCGCCAACATGGCCATTCTCAGTGTCGAACACCCTGACATCGTTGACTTTATCACATGCAAGTCCAACAGCACAAGGCTTAATAATTTCAATATATCGGTAGCGCTCACTAACAAATTTATAGAGGCGGTTGCCTCAAATTCAGAATACGAGCTGATAAATCCGCGCGGCGGTGCCGTTGTTGGCAGGCTTGACGCCGCATATGTGTTTGATTTAATCGTGAAACACGCGTGGGAAAACGGCGAGCCGGGCATTGTCTTCATAGACAAGATAAATGAGTCAAATCCAACCCCGCTTACCGGCAGGATTGACGCCACTAACCCGTGCGGCGAACAGCCGCTTCTGCCCTTTGAATCGTGCAATCTTGGCTCGATAAATCTCTCTAATATGGTGGTTAACCGTGATGGAAGTGTAAGCGTGGATTGGGATAAATTAAAGACAACCACACACAAGGCCGTCCACTTCCTTGACAACGTAATAGACTTAAACAAGTATCCCCTCAGTAAAATCGAAGAGATGACAAAGGCCAACAGGAAAATAGGCCTCGGCGTCATGGGCTGGGCGGACATGCTGATTCAACTTGGAATTCCCTACGGCAGCGAAGAGTCCTTTGAAGTGGCCCAAAGGCTGATGAGGCATATTCGGGACGAGGGACGTTCCGCCTCAGAGGCGCTTGCCCGTGAGCGAGGCACATTTCCAAACTACGCGGGCAGCGTATATGACAACGCGCCAGACCAGAGAAAACTTCGAAACGCGACCATCACCACTGTTGCCCCCACGGGGACGCTATCCATTATTGCCGGTTGTTCGTCTGGCATAGAGCCTCTCTTTGCGGTGTCCTACATAAGAACCGTCATGGAAGGGACTAAACTTATCGAGGTCAATCCCCACTTTGAAAGAATTGCTAAGGAGCGGGGATTTTATTCCCCTGAGCTTATGGAAGAGATAGCCCATAGCCATTGTTTGTCCGACGTCAGGGCGGTTCCAAAAGACGTGGCGGAGCTGTTTAAGACGGCTCATGAGATATCCCCTGAGTCTCACATACGAATGCAGGCGGCCTTTCAAAAGTATGTTGATAACGCCGTCTCAAAGACGGTGAATTTTCACAACGGCGCCACCATAGAGGACGTCAAGAAGGTCTATATGCTTGCCTGCCAGCTCAACTGCAAGGGCGTTACTGTTTACAGGGACGGCTCAAGAGACGGGCAGGTGCTTGCGGTTGCCCAACCCGGAAATGGAGACTCTGCAACATCTCACACTGAAGCCGCTCAGGCCCCTCAGGCGCACCCGAACATAAAAATTGTGCCCAAAAAACGTCCTAAGGTTATCAAAGGCACTACCGAATCAACGCTTACCGGATGTGGAAATCTCTATGTCACCATAAACGAAGACGAAAATGGGATGCCGTTTGAGGTGTTTAACCATATAGGAAAGGCGGGGGGTTGCGCCGCAAGCCAATCAGAGGCCATTGGAAGACTTGTCTCGCTTGCCCTCAGGTGTAATATAAGCCCCGATGCGATTATCTCCCAGCTTAAAGGAATATCCTGCCATCAGCCGATATGGGCAAACGGCGGCAAGATTTCCTCATGTGCCGACGCCATAGCGAAGGCCGTCGAGTGTTACTGCCACGGAGAGGTCAATCGAGGCCATCAGAAGGGCGTCCACTCCAGTCAATACGAAATGGCCGACATAATGGTAGGGGCATGTCCTGAGTGTGGTGGGGCGGTGGAGCACGAAGGTGGCTGTTCAGTCTGCCACGACTGCGGCTTTACAAAGTGCCAGTAGAGCAGGCGCTAAGGTAACTTATAATAATAAACATGAACCCAAGAGTCAAAGAAGTTTACTCAAATAATGATTATACGCTAAGAATCATATTTGACAATGGCGAGGTGGGAATCTTTGACGTTACACCTTATTTGGATAAAGGCATTTTCAAACAACTAAGAGACCGTAGCATATTCAATTCCGCTGAGGTATTTTTAGGAACTGTCCAATGGGTGAATGGTCTGGAGTTTTGCCCGGATACAATATATTTAGAAAGTAAAAAAACAATAGATTAGACATGTAAAGGGGACTTTCGTAATGTGAGATTAGAAATAAATCTGTCCCCCTTTATTACTTGAGTGCGGTGGTGCGGTGGAACACGAAGGCGGCTTCTCAGTCTGCCGCGACTGCGGCTTTACGAAGTGCCAGTGAGTGTTTTCTCCGTAAGCGTCAAGAAAACCCCATCTTTACAGTGGGGGTAGCAGATGTCATAA
>NZ_JBJUSG010000072.1:0-18251 GCF_046044395.1 Candidatus Magnetominusculus dajiuhuensis
ATAGGACATTTCTATTTTGGTAAGAATAGGACATTTCTACTTTGGTACGACAATCCTGGGGGAGGCATTGACTAAATCACTGTGATACGATAAGATAGTGGCCATGGCACATGGTAGTAAAGCAGATATCACTGAAGACATGGCGTACTGCCGCTCAAAACCGAGTGCAGCGGCTTTGATTATAGGTATATTCTTAAAGAAGGAACATCGGCCATGAAAAAATCGCTTGATGAGATAAAAGACATTCTAAACAGGCACAGTGGGGAATTAAGGGAAAAATACAAGATTACGCAACTCGGGATATTTGGCTCTTACGTGCGTGGAGAGCAGCGGATAAGTAGCGATGTGGACATTCTTGTTGAAATAGGAGAGCCTGTGGGTCTCCTGAGATTTGTGCACATAGAAAATATGATGTCCAAACTCTTGCAGACAAAGGTTGACCTCGTATCGAAAGGGGGCATCAGACCTGAGCTGAAAGAGAGAATAATCAACGAGGTGGTTTATATTTGAGTCGTGATATATCGCTGTTTGCAAAGGATATATTGGAGGCGATAGAAAAGGCTGAAGGATTCCTCAGCGGCATGAGTTATGAGAGCTACGTTGCGGATGAGCGCACGATTTATGCCGTTATAAAGTGCATTGAAATCATTGGCGAAGCGGTAAAACATATTCCGACATCAGTAAGAAATAAATTCAGGGGCATCCCATGGAGGGATATGTCAGGAATGAGGGACAAGGTAGTTCATCTGTACTTTGGTGTCAAACTGGACATGGTCTGGCTTACAGTGAAAGAGGAATTACCGCAACTTAAGACCGACATTAAACAGTTAATCGAATACTTGATTAAGGAAGACGATTCATCTGTGCCCTAGATCCTGAACCTCCTGCCCTTCCAGATGATATATATTGCAGGATAGATAATTAACTCAAGCACTGTGGAGGTTACAACACCACCGACCATCGGAGCGGCTATTCTTTTCATCACGTCTGAACCCGCCCCCGTGGAAAACATCACAGGGATTAACCCCGCCAATATCACGCTTACCGTCATTATCTTAGGCCTGATTCGCTTGACCGCGCCGTGCATAATCGAATCCTTCAGGTCACCGTATGAATTTAATTTTCCCTCTTGTTTCCACTTTTCGTAGGACAGCTCAAGATATAACAGCATGACCACACCCGTCTCGGCGTCCAGCCCCGCAAGGGCTATCATCCCCACCCACACCGCTATGCTCATGTTGTAATTTAAGAGGTAAAGGAACCAGAACGACCCGACCAGCGAAAACGGCACGGCCAGCAGCACTATTGCCGTTTTTACCGCCGATTTGGTGTTGATATATACCAGAACGAAGATCAGAAACGCTGTAAGCGGGATTACCAGCTTGAGCCGCTTATGGGTCTCCACTATGTATTCATACTCACCACTCCACTTAAGGCGATAGCCCGATGGGATTTTTACCGCACCGGCAACCCTCTTCTTGGCCTCCTCTACGTAACTTCCCACATCCCTGCCAGAGAAATCTATATAGACGTATGCCGTTAACAGCCCCTCTTCGCTTTTTATTGCTGTGGGTCCCTGGGTGACTTTTATGTCGGCTATCTCGCCCATCGGCACCTGAGCAATTTGGGCAATTGAGGACATTGACGACGAGGATGATGAGCTTGCCACCCTTGAACTGCCCGGCATCATCGGCACAAGCACCCGCTTTAAATCGTCTATATTACCCCTTAAATCCCTTAAATATCTCACGTTTACCGGAAATCGCTGTCTGCCCTCCACCGTCGTTGTCAGGTTCATCCCTCCAACGGCTGACTGAATAACCTCCTGAACATCGTCAACCGTCAGGCCGTAGCGGGCGGCCTCGCGGCGCTTGACCTCAAAATCAAGGAAATATCCCGTCATCACGCGCTCCGCATAGGCGCTCCGCGTGCCGGGGATTGTCTTTACGGCGTTTTCTATTTCAAGCCCTATGCGTTCAATCTCCTCCAGTTTCGGGCCTAGTATTTTAATCCCGACGGGTGTCCTTATCCCCGTTGACAGCATATCTATGCGCGCCTTTATGGGCATGGTGAATGAGTTGGCAACGCCAGGGATCGTCAACGCATCGTTCATCTCGTTCTTTAAGTCCTCTACGGTCAGCCCCTTTCGCCACTGCGCCTCCGGTTTTAGATTAACAATTGTCTCAAACATCTCTATCGGGGCCGGGTCGGTTGCCGTCTCCGCCCTACCAGCCTTGCCAAACACCTGCGTCACTTCGGGGATTGTCTTTAGTATTGAGTCCTGCATCTGCAACAATTTAGCGGCCTCTGATATTGACGCCCCCGGCACCGTCACGGGCATATAAAACAGCGTCCCCTCATAAAGCGGCGGCATGAACTCAGTCCCAATCTTCTTGTATGGATACACAGTCAGGCCCATTATAGCAATTGCCAATATTATGACAATCCACTTAAAACGCAGAGAAAGCCTCGCCACCGGCTCATACAGATAGTGCAGTGCTATGCTTACAGGGTTTTTCTCCTCCGGCCTTATCTTACCTCTGATAAACAGCGTCATCAGCACCGGCGTTATCGTCACGGCAAGGAAAGACGAAAACAGCATGGCAAATGTCTTCGTATAGGCAAGCGGCTTAAACAGCCTCCCCGCCTGTTCCTGCAACGTGAACACGGGCAGAAATCCCACCATAATTACCAACAGAGAAAAGAACAGCGACGGGCCTACCTCCTGTGCGGCCTCGATTACCACGTCAACTCTATTGCCCGGCCTGCCGTTGTGTTCCCACTGCTCAAGTTTCTTGTGCGCCTGTTCCACCATGATTATTGAGGCGTCAACCATTGCCCCAATGGCTATGGCAATACCGCTCAGGCTCATGATATTTGACGTAACGCCCAGATAGTACATACATATAAACGACATTATTATGGCTATCGGCAGTGTTAATATCACTACTAACGCACTCGGCAGGTGAAATAAAAACACCACGCACACCACGCTCACAGCGATGGAGAGTTTGATTATCTCGTCTTTTAGCGTGTCTATTGCCTTGCCAATCAGGTCAGACCTGTCGTATGTGGTTACGATTTTAACCCCTTTGGGAAGGCTTGGCTCTATGTCGTTTTTTATCTTTTCTTTAACCCTGTCAATAACGTCGAGGACGTTTTCGCCAAATCGCACCACAACGATACCACCGGCCACCTCGCCCCTTCCATCAAGGTCAACAAGTCCACGCCTTATCTCCGGCCCGAGGGCAACGTGCGCGATGTCCTTTATATAAATGGGTGTGCCGCCGCCGTTTGTCCCAACGGGGATGTCTTCAATGTCCGCAACTGTCTTGATATAACCCCTGCCCCTTACCATGTACTCAGTGCCGGAGAACTCAAGTACACGTCCCTCTACGTCACGATTGCTTTTTTTGACCGCCTCAATTACCTTCGTTATGGGTATGCCATATGACACGAGGCGATTAGGGTCTATGTTTATCTGATACTGTTTTACAAAGCCGCCGACGCTTGCCACCTCAGACACGCCGGGGACACTCTCTAACGCAAGTTTAAGGGTGTAATCCTGTAGCGTCCTGGTCTCTGATAAATCATGCCCGCCGGTCTCATCTACGACGGCGTATTCAAACCCCCAGCCAAGGCCTGTGGCATCAGGGCCTAAGGTTGGGTTGACGTCTGCCGGAATCTTATCTTTCACACCCTGCAGGTACTCAAGCACACGGCTCCTTGCCCAATATATATCTGTCCCTTCGTCAAATATAACGTAGATAAAGGATGTGCCGAAAAACGAAAACCCCCTGACCGTCTTTACCTTAGGGGCGGCAAGCAGGGTTGAGGTAATCGGGTATGTTATCTGGTCTTCAATTAAATCAGGTGAGCGCCCCTCCCATTTGGTATAGATTATTACCTGTGTGTCGCTGAGGTCAGGGATGGCGTCAAGCGGGGTCTTCTTTAACGCCCACAACCCCCACAGAAACAAAAATCCGACAAGGAGGACGACGATAAACTTGCTACGCGCACTTGCTGCTATAAGTTTCGCTATCATACCGTGTTTATTTCTGCGGTGCCGGGTTGATACCCTTGAGTTTGGCCTCAGAGTCTATGAGAAACGAGGCTGCCGCCACCACCTTTTCCTTGTCTTTTAAGCCCCGTGTAACTTCCACCATATCGCCCGTGGTCAGGCCAACGCTTACAACTCTTGGCTCAAAAAACCCCTCTTCGGCCTCCACATATACAACCTGTGTCTTTCCAGTATCAATTATCGCGTCGCGCGGGACGACGAGTTTATTTCCCATATTTACTATCAGCTCAACGTTTGTAAACATCTGTGGCAGCAGCCGGCCATTTTGATTTGGCACACTAAATCGAACCTTTACCGTCCTTGTATCAGCCGCTATGCCCGGGTAGATATAGTCAATCTTCGCAGTTAATTTCATATCTGGATAGTAACTAAGTGTGATGGTGGCGGTCTGCCCTAATTTAATCATCGGCAGTTCATTTTCATATATATCGGCGATGACCCATAGTGTTGACAAATCGGCGACGTCAAAGAGTTTCTCACCAGCGGCAACGCGCTGCCCTGCGACGGCCTTTTTCTCTGTCACATAGCCGCTTACGGGGCTATAGAGCGTGAGGGTTCTGGTGGGTTTGCCTGTGGATTCAATGGCTTTTATCTCCTTGTCGGTGATGTCCCAGCGCTTCAGACGTGTCCTTGCGGCCTCGACAATTGACATGGCGTCTTTTGAAAGCGCGGCGTTGAGTGTGCCGCTCATATCATCAGGAGAGTTAGTAACCTCTGGCGCTTTGGCGTCATTATACCGCTTCGCCCATTTTATTAAATTCAAATATTCCTGCTGGGTTGCCATAAGCTCCGGGCTATATATCTCTGCTATCGCCTCTCCCTTTTTTACATATCTTCCGGTGTAATCCACATAGAGGCGTTCTATCCAGCCGTCAATTTTGGTGTTGACAGTGGCCTGGCGTTTTTCGTCAAGCGTAACTGTCCCGACGGTTCTTATGGTCTTAATCATGGGTTTCGTCTCTACGGCCACCGTTTTAAGGCCAATTTGCCGCTGCTTTTCAACAGGGATTTCCACGGTCTTGGGCTGCTCAGCAAAGAGCGCGCCCATACTAAGCATGTATAATATTACAATAAATGCCGCTGTATAACATTTTCTCGTCATCATTCACCACCTTTAGCGCTTGGGGCGGTCAGAGCCTCAAGACGCGCCGCGGCCTTTTCTCTTGCGGCATATTGGCTCCAGTACTGAAGTTCATAGTCAAGGAGGGATTTTAATCTGGTCACCACGGTAAGGGCATCCACCTTGCCGTTTATATAACCTGAGACGGCAAGCTCATAGTCCTGCCATGTCCGGGGTATCAGTGCGTCCTTGTATAGGCCCATCAGTTTTTCGGACGCCTGAATCATCGTATAGTTTTCACGAACCGCGGCGGCGCGCATCGCCTTGGCGTTATCAAGCTCATGTGCGGCCTCAGAGGCCATAGAGGCGGCCTCACTAACGGCCATGTTTTGCTTTTTACCGTAGAAGATGGGGATTGGGAATGAGGCCGTCAGGCTCCACATGTCCTTAAAATCCCCGCTCCTTTTATAATACCCCGCGCTGAGGGATACGTCTGGATACACATCCTTTTTGGCCGAGGCAGTCTTAATTCTCGCCTCTGCAAGCAGCTCCTCTTTTGCCCTTATGGCAGGGGAGGCATCGTATGCCCGCCGGATAGTTCCATCAAGCGTCATAGTGAATGGGGTTTTCGGGCGAACAGTTGGTCTGCCAAGCGGGGAGTTCACATCGCGCCCAAGGGTCGTGTTCAGCTCGCCCGACATGGATTCAATCTTTTGCCTTTCCATCTCTTCTTTTTCCATGAGCATATATTTTTCCTGCTGAGCCATAAGGGCGTCCCCCTGCTGGCCCATGCCGGAGGAGTAACGGGCAAGGGCGGCGTCGGTAAACGCCTCAAACAGGGCAGCGCGCTCTTCGATTATCTCAATCGTCTTATACGAAAGGAGGAGGTCGAAGTACAGCTCCTTCACACGGGCGACGGTCTTCAGGGCAACATCTTCGCGCACGGACTTCAGGGAATCGGTCTCTTTGGCGGCGGCCTGCTCTCTGAGGGCGAGTTTGCCGGGGAAGAGGAATGTCTGCGAAAGGCCAAGCATCCACTGAGAACCCTGTTCCTCGCCTAAAGTATATCGTTGAAAACCCTCATTCTGATAACCAATAGAGACGATGGGATCGGGGGGAGCCGCGGCTTGTGGGATTCTAAACCCCGACGTTTCAACCTTTGAGTCGGCGGCGATGATTTCGTGATTTCCGGTAAGCGCCTCCGCAATTAACTTGTCGAGGTTCAGGTCCTCAGCGGCGGCGTTTTTAAGTCCAACGGCAGCGACGAAAATCAGCCCGATAAGCAAAATATAAGCGGCTTTATTTAGCATCAATAGTGAATTTTGCCGACACGGTCTTTTTCTCATGTGTAATCTTAACGTCAATATTCCACGAGCCGGCCATTGACAGGTTTAAAATGGCGTTATATACCTCGCCGGTTTGTTTGATGTCAGCCGAGTAGTTCATAGCGGGCATCCCCGGCATAGCGGGCATGGAGTAGTCCAGCTTAATCTTAGCGTCGGTAACGAGTCTACCCATAGAGTCGGTTATTTCGATTGCGGCGGCATTGTCGCCAACAATGGGGCTTGACTTGTCAAATTTAATCTGAACGGTATATTCCCCCGCCTTCTTCACCATCTTCAGTTCCTTGGCGTAAACCGCCGTAACCGTTAACGCCATCACAACTACTAATAACAGAAATACCCTTTTTCTCATTGTCTTGCCTCCTGAAAATAATTTAGTACGCTAACACTGCACATAAACAGAATACCCTATCCTATTAATTATTTCAATCTTTATTATTAGTCAATTACCCTTGTAATCAACCCATTAATGAAGGCACTTTGACCTGCACCAATGGGTTGACAGCATACTTAATAAAACGCTTAAGATATTACCAACTCATATTGCCCATGCCGTTACCACCCATGCCATTGCCATTCATTCCATTGCCACCCATACTGTTGTTGTCCATGCCATTGCCACTGTTGCCCATACCGCTGCCGTTCATACCGTTTCCATTCATGCCGCGGCCTACAATACTACTACCCATACCGCCGCCCATAAAGGCGTAACCATCAACCACCACCAGTAGCACTAGCATTGATACTACAAGTAAAACTCCCATCTTCTTCATTGACTTACCTCCTGATTTTGTTTTGTTATGACTATCTACCTTCATTATACCGTTAAATTGTGAAGGAATTATGAAGTTTCAAGCAAATTTCAGAATTAACTACCGCGGTGTCCTGAGGCGGCGGGGAACTTTACCGTAAAAGTGCTTCCCTTGCCCAATCCGCTTTTGACCGTTATCGTGCCGTTGAGCGCGGCGGTTAACTCGTTTACGATGGAAAGCCCTATTCCCATACCCGACGCGGCTCCTCGTTTGTATAATCTGCCAAATATCAACTGCTGCTCCTCTGCCGCGATGCCGCAGCCGGTGTCTTTTACTGCAATACTGAATCCCCCGTTGTCCTGCGCGCCAGATACGATGACCCCGCCAGATGTTGTGAACTTAACCGCGTTTGATATGAGATTTATTAGTATAGTGGAAAGTTTCTCCCTGTCGGTTGCCACATCCAGCGCGTCTGATACTTCGATGGTGATAAATAAACCCTTTTGGGTGGCGGGCGCGATAAATTGCTCAGTCAGCGAAGTGATAAACTCACGCATATCTACGACCTCATAGTTGCATTTCTTAAGCGTGTCCTCTTCGGCCTTTACGAGGTCTTCTATGCCTTTTACAAGCCCTGTGAGCCTGTCAATGCCCTGATTGACATTAAGGAGCGCCTCTGCGGGGCTGCTGACAACTCCATCTATGACGGCCTCGACGTTTGCCTTCATTATAGTCAGCGGGGTTCTGAGTTCGTGGGTAATATTGGCCATCATGTGCTTTCTTAATAAATCTTCGCGTTCTAAGGCGGCGGCCATTTGATTAAACGATGAGGCAAGCGCGCCGACCTCGTCGTTTGAGCCTATTTCGCACCGGGCATTTAAATCGCCCCGGGCAATCTTATCTGAGGCATCTTTGAGGCGTCTAATTGGATTTATCAGAAGCCGCGTAAATAAGAAGGCCAGCAGCACCGCACCGCCACCGGCAACGCCAAGCGATACGACCGTAAAATACATGCCGTGCCTTTTAAACAACTCCTCCTTTATGGCGACATACCCCTGGGCAGGGCGTATCTTTACCGTGCCGAAATTGACGCCGCCTGCGGTAAGCGGATATAACAGGTACTGCCCTGTGGCCTTGTTATGCTCCAGCATATCCATCATTCGGTGTTTCATCGCATGTGGAAGCATCTCATAGACCTTCGATGAGTCCATGACGACACCTCCGGCCGCGTCAAGCACCTCGATGTCAAACCCCAGCATAGTTGCCCAGTGTACCGCCTCAAACATGACACTATCGTCCCATGTGCCGCCATTATAGCTTTCCTCAAGGGATGCCACGACCCAGTAGATATTTTGTCTTTGCATCGTCCCGACATAGTCTGTGAAATCAGCAAACATAAGCCACTTAAAGATATAGCCGGAGATGAGCGCCGTAATAATTACAGCGGCAAAGGCAAGAAAAATCTTATTTCTCACTCTTTTCTCTCATCTGGGTCGCCGGTAAAGACATAACCCACGCCGTACACAGTCCTGATGAGTTCGGGGCTGCCGCCGTCTTTTTCGACCTCACGGTGTTGCATCTTACGACGCAGGTTTTTAATGTGGGCGTCAACTGTCCTGTCACTGCCGTTGAAATCATAACCCTGCACAATGGAAATCAACTGTTCTCGGCTTAACGGCCTTTGGGCGTTATTGACGAAGGCCATGAGGAGTTTCAATTCCGTAGGCGTAAGCACAAGCGGTTTTTGTTCCAAAACTGCCTCGTGTTTTTGGGTATCTATCAGCAGTCGTCCCTCGTTAAAACTTAATATATGTGATGTGTTATTGAGTGACTTGCGAAGCCGCGCTTTGACGCGGGCAACGAGTTCCTTAGGGCTGAATGGTTTAACGATATAGTCGTCGGCACCGGCGGTAAAACCGGCGAGTTTATCATGTTCACGATTTTTTGAGGTCAGCATGATAACGGGCACATCGGAGCCGCCTCTGATAATCCTGCAAATATCCTCGCCATCCATATCGGGAAGCATGAGGTCAAGAATGACAAGGTCGGGGCAGTCCAACAATTTTCTCAATCCCTCGTCACCGGTCTGAGCGGTATCTACAATAAAACCTTCTCTCTCTAAATATGCGATGATGACATCGGCAATCTTCTTCTCGTCCTCAATTATCAAAATCCTTGGGGTATTCACCGCGATAAAGTCCTCGTTTAAGCCTGTTCAGCCTCTGCGTTTTGAGATTCAGCCTCTCAATGGAGCCGTACTGATATTCTATCATTAGCGGCGGGGGAATAACCACCGCAAGGCCGCCGTGTTCTGGTGATTTTTCTGTTGCTGGGTTAATGATACCGTTAAACTATGAAGAACTTATCAAGGCCGACATAAAAATATCCCCTCAATGAGCAGGACTGAATAAGAGAAGTGCTGGATACGTATTGATATTTACCGGATTATTTTGATACTATGTAACTGTATGACTGAAAAAGAAATATCAGAAAAAATAGAAGCGGCAAAAACAAGGGGGGGGCTGGATTTATCACGTGCTGGACTGGAGGAATTGCCAACAGCGATAGGAGACCTCAAAAATCTTACATCGCTTCTTGTGTGGGGGAATAAACTAAAGGAATTGCCAGCTTTTATTGGTGACCTTAAAAATCTTACATCGCTTTCTGTGGCAAATAATAAACTAAAGGAATTGCCAGCTTTTATTGGTGACCTCAAAAATCTTACATCGCTTTCTGTGGCAAATAATCAACTAAAGGAATTGCCGACTTTTATTGGTGACCTTAAAAATCTTACATCGCTTTCTGTGTCAGGTAATCAACTAAAGGAATTGCCGACTTTTATTGCAAATATTGAAAAGCTAAACGATTTGTATATCAATGATAATCCCTTAGAATTTCCACCACCTGAGATATTGAAACAAGGGACGTTTGCAATAAAGGAATATTTGAAGGGATTTTCAGATGGCAAAGGGCGTAAGCTATATGAGGCTAAGCTGCTTGTTGTTGGTGAAGGAGGGGTTGGCAAGACCTCTCTTTGTAAACGGTTGATTGACGATAAATTTGACGATAAAGAATCAACCACCGAAGGAATCGCTATTGAGGATTGGAGATTACGCGCAATCGATACAGAGCAGACTGAGATCAAATTGAACGTATGGGACTTTGGTGGTCAGGAGATTTATCACTCTACGCATCAGTTTTTTCTGACTAAACGCTCTGTATATTTGCTCGTATGGGATGCAAGGCAAGAGGACAAATACGGTCAACTTGACTACTGGCTCTACACCATAGAGGCACTCGGAGAGGACAGCCCCGTAATTTTGATATTAAATAAGTGCGACGAAAGAGTTAAGGATATTAATCTTCTGGACTTAAAGGAACAGTTTCCTAATATCAGGGAATTTTATCGTGTAAGCTGTAAAGACCCACAAAAGGGAAAAAATCCGTTTGATCAATTGACAGATGAGATAACAGAAACCGCATGGACACTACCATTAATGGGTACGCATTGGATTCAATCATGGCTCGACGTTCGCAATCATCTCGAATCTTTAGCCAAGGAAAAAAATCAGATAGAATATAGCGAATATTTAACAATATGCAAAGATAAAGGCATCGAAAAAAAGGCCGCCAATGTTTTGAGCGGATATCTTCATGATTTAGGGGTAATACTACATTTTCAAAATGACCAGCTATTAAAACATACAATAATCCTTAACCCCGAATGGGGAACGAAAGCGGTTTATAAGGTACTCGATACTGAAAAGATAAGTGACCAAATGGGAATTGTCTATGAATGCGACTACGACGATATATGGACGGAATCAGAAGGCTATCCCCAACCAATACATAAAACACTTGTGCGGTTGATGGCCAATTTCGATTTGGCCTTTCAAATGAAAGACACAGGCAACTATGTAGTTGCCGAATTGCTACCATTTAACCCGCCGCCTTTCGAGTGGGATGATGATAAGCCGCTGCCCTTTGGGTGGGATTATAATGATAACCTAATATTCCAATACCAATACAACTTCATGCCAGCAGGGGTAATGCCGCGTTTTATTGTAAGAATCCATGAATATATTGAACGAGATGCTGACGATAATAAATATATGTGCTGGAAACTTGGTGTCTTTCTGAAATGGAATAACACGAGGGCCTTCATAAAGGCATTCCCGACAGATAAACGAATTGAAGTGCGGGTTACTGGAAAAAGAAAAGATGAACTGCTGACAATCATTCGAATGGAGTTTGAATCAATAAACAAGCGTTTCAAGAAATTAGTGATAACTGAAAATATCCCCTGCGCATGTTCGGAAGGCTGCGAGTATTTGTTTGAATATGAATATTTAAAGGAAATGAAAGATCAACGAAAGTCCACTGTCTCCTGTCACAAAACAGCAATAGATGTCCCCATTTCTACTTTACTCGAAGGGGTAAAGCCAACCGAAGCAGAGCTGGAAAGAGACGTAGAGCGTAAATTTAGGGGCGGCTTTTTAACAGAGGTAAGAGATGTGGCGGTTGACGTAACGTCAAAAACTTTCGCCGAAGTTATTAAATCATTTTTGGGGATGTAATCACATATGTGGGTAGCTTATACTAGTTGCAACCATAAGAGTAACAATTATCCTGTTAAAAAGATCATCCTGAGCCTGTCGAAGGATTGCCGATTTGTGGGAAATGCGAAATAACGGAGCATCCTTCGACAAGCTCAGGATGATTCAATTGTTCTTACTTCTTTGAACGCATTTTGTAATTATACGACAGCGATGTTGTACGACGCTGTTGTTGTACAACGTTGATAAGTGCCGGTGTCAGGCGTAGCTATTCAAAAATATTTACTCCAGTAAAATCTTACGCCTGCGGGGTTATGGCCTCTTCTATGATTTCTATCAGATGGTAGATGGGCTTGTCCTGGATGGCCTTGCTCAACTGGAATATGCAGTTGGGGCATGTGGTTATGACTGCCTCGGCGTTCGTTTTGTCCAGCTCTTTTACCGTTTCGCCGAGTATCTGGTTTGACATGTCGCTAAAGAACACGCTGAATGCACCGCCAAAACCGCAGCATGACTGCCTGTTCGGCTCAAGCAACTCTATATCAAAGGGGTCTGCTGTGTCGTGCTGTTGCCGACGCAGCGTGTTTATCAGTTCTCTGGTTTGGCTGCCATTTTTTAGTTCGTTACGCTGATGGCATGGTTCATGGAATACCGCCCTTAGATTAACCGTCTTGCGCCTCGGGCCGCCGCTGCTGTCAATTGAGTCCATATCTATCTTGCCGCGCAGGAAATCTGATATGTCATAGACATTTTCAAGCCCGTTACCTATTAACGCGGGATAGTGCTTTTTCAGAGATACCACACACGTAGGGCAGAGGGATATAATGGCGTCAACTTTGAGCTTGCTGAAAGTCTCATAGTTCCTCTCGGCATAAGTAATGGCCGTTGCCTCCATGCCTAATGACCGAAACGGCACGCCGCAACAGACCTCCGATGTCGGGAAAACCACTTCATAACGCAACGCATTAAAAACCCTCGCAGCCGAGAACATCAGCTCCGGATAGATATGTTTTATCGTACAGCCACTAAATATCGCCACACGCCCTATCTTGTTTTTGGCCATGAATATGCCAGTCTTTTTGAATTGATTCTCTGTGAATTGGACATTCGCCGGCATTAGTTTTCTTTTGGCAAGCCTGTTATTAATCAATTTCTGGAATGGTTTGATCATATTTATGGTTAAATCAGTGTTCTTAAAGGCTATTTTACTCAAAAAACCAGTAATTGCCATCGTCGTGTCATGGTCTCTTATTATGGTTCTGGCGTGGTAGAAAACCTCCATCAAATCTATGTTCAGCGGGCAGTGGTTTGCACATGAACCGCAGAGCAGGCAGCTTCTGAGCCGCTCGTTAAATTTCTTTGTCGGCTTGACCTTGCCCTCAACAAGGGCGTGTAAGAGTTTGACGCGCCCGCGGGCGGTCTCCGTCTCCTCCCTGCGCGACAAAAACGTGGGGCACTGCGTCTTACAGCCGCCACATTTTACGCACAGGCGAATGAGGTTAATAAAATCCTTCTCGTTCATACCCGTTGGGCGGTGGGCACTCCGTCAGCACTTAAAAGCACCCTGTTAAGGCTCCCCGCCCGATAGCCCTCCATGTCAAGGGTTATGTATAGAAAGCCAATATCCCTAAGCCTTCGTACAATGGCCTCTTTTATCTCCGGCCTGACCGCCTTTTCTATGTCCGCGTCTAAGAACTCAATACGCGCCATATCGCCGTGTTTTCTCACCCGCATTGTCCCAAAGCCAAGTTCTTTTAAGGCAATCTCCGCCTGTTCAACCATTTGCAGGGCACTCACGGTTATCTGCTCCCCATACGGGATCCTTGAGCTTAGGCATGGGGACGATGCCCTGTCCCATGTCTTTAGTCCTTTTTGTCTGGATAATTCGCGAATCTCATCTTTCGTTAACCCAACTTCGGCAAGCGGACTTTTCACGCCGTAGAGGGCCTTTGCCCTCAGACCGGGACGATAGTCGCCGAGGTCATCAACATTGCTTCCATCTATTACATGGGGCAGGCTTTTGGCCTCAGCGATGGCCTTCAATTTCTTAAACAGTTCGCTCTTGCAGTAAAAACACCGGTCAGGGGGATTGTCAGAGTAGCGCTCGTCTTCAAGCTCGCCGGTGCGGACTACTTCATGGGCGACAGAAATGGATTTTGCCATATCAAGGGCGGTATCTAAATCGGACGAGGGTGTGGAAGGCGATACGCCCGTCACCGCCAGGACGGCAACACCACAGTCCCTCACCGCCATCAGCAAAAATGTGCTATCTACGCCGCCGGAGTACGCAACCACCACGCCCTCTAAACCCCTTAAATACGACAGCAGCGCCTCGTACTTTCCATCAAGCGTCTGCATCTTGCTAAATAACCGTTATTTCGACCTTCTCGCGATGGAATCTTGAGTCGGCCTTCACTATAATGACAATATCATAGGTCACCTCGAACTCCTCAAGGCCGGCACGCTGTTCGTCCGACAGATAGTCGGCAACTATGGGGTTGGCCGAGATGATTACCTTAGCGCCCTTGTGAATAGGGATCTTTTTCAATCTCCTGAATATCTCATAGCTTATCGTCTTTGGAGATTTAACAAACCCCTTGCCGTCGCACATCGGGCAGCTTTCACACAGCGTCCTGCCGAGGCTTTCCCTTATACGCTTCCTCGTCATCTGGATAAGGCCAATCTCTGAGACATTGAATATGGTGTTTTTGGCCCGGTCTTTTCTCATCGTCTCAACAAAGGCCGCATAGAGCTTGTCTCTGTTTTCAGGGAGTTCCATGTCTATGAAATCTATGATTATTATGCCGCCGAGGTTGCGAAGCCTTATCTGGTAGGCAATCTCTTTGACTGCCTCAAGGTTTGTCTTTAAAATCGTGTCTTCGAGGTCTTTTTTCCCGACATACTTGCCCGTGTTTACGTCTATGACGGTCATCGCCTCTGTCTGGTCTATTACTATGTAGCCGCCTGATTTAAGCCATACCTTTCTGTCCAGCCCCTTGTATATGTCTATTTCTATGCCGAATGCCTCGAATATCGGTTCACGCCTGTCATATAACTCGATTTTTTTCAGCAATTTCGGGAAGAAATTATTTACGAAGTCCAGGATGTTCTCGTACTCATCCCTGTTGTCTATGACAAGGCGCTCAACGTCATCGTTAAGCAAATCACGTACGCTGCGGAATGTCAGGTCAAGGTCACTATAAAGCAGCGATGGGGCTGAGACCTTTTCCTTTTTCTTTTGAATATTATCCCATATGAGAAGCAGAAACTCTGTGTCCTTTCTGAGTTCATCAATGTCGGAGTTCTCACTGGCAGTCCTGACGATAAGGCCGTAGCCCTTGGGTCTTATCTCGTCAATGATGGCCCTCAGGCGCTGCCGCTCCTCGACGTTTACTATGCGCCTTGAGATGCCGACATGCTCTATTGTGGGCATGAGGACGAGGTACCTGCCGGGTATGGTTATGTAGGATGTGCCCCTTGCGCCCTTTGTCCCAATGGGGTCTTTGGAGACCTGAACGAGGACTTCCTGCCCCTCCTGAATCAGTTCGCTTATTGTGAGGTCACTTCTTGCCCGTCTGCCGGGCAGCTCCAGAGGCACATCGGTATCCTCAAGGAACTCTGAAAAATCATCAACCTCAGTCTTAATGTCGGCAACATAGAGAAACGCCGCCTTCTCAAGCCCAATATCCACGAAGGCCGACTGCATACCGGGCAGTATTTTTACCACCTTACCCTTAAAAATGTTTCCAACAAGGCTAGCCTCTTTCTTTCTCTCCACGTAGAACTCGACAAGCTGCCCACCCTCAAGCACCCCTACGCGAACTTCGTCAAATGTCGTATTTATTATTATCTCATTCGCCAATTTCCACCGCCTCAGCCATGGCGTTGTCAGCGCTGTCGCCCGCCGCCCCACATGGCATTAACCATTGCCCGCCGTTTTCGCCGCCGTTTCTGACCCACCCATAGAGGGCCAACCTTTTTATATCCGCGTCAACCGCGTTTAACCCCGTCAGGGCCTCCGCTATCTCCGAAATCTTTACCTTCTTTTCATGCGTGTCTCTCACTAATATCACAAGTCTCCCGTTAATTATATCAAATTTTACCATCATTGGTGTCAACCATTGCAATTGCTCTGAATTTAATTTATCTTTGAGCCTCGAAATCGTCTCTGATTCGGGCAAATCGAACTCGTACTTATAGGCCGTTACGAATTTCCCCAGGGCCGGTGTGTCTTTGGGAATAAAAGACATTGCCTTTATCTCAAATGGAATCTCGCGCGATATGGCCTCCCTGAATTTTACAATATCAAAGGGCGGCGTAACCTCCATGTCAAAATACTCCCGTAGTCCCTCAACCCCTACGCCAAGCGCCGGAGAAAACGACACCCCCGGCATGGGATGAAACCCCTTTGAGTACACAAGCGGCACCCCCGCCCGCCTAAGCCCCTTCAACACCGCCCCCATCATCTCCAGATGAGACAGGTATCGAAGATGCCCTGCCTTTGAAAACGCCACGCGCACCCTTACGGGATTGAAAACAGTATCCCTGAACTGTGCCACCTTGTTTGAGCCTGAGGCCACAGTGGTCTGGCACAAAAACTCGGCTGCCCCACACTTAAGACCGCAGGCCGTGCAGCCCGCCCGGCAGTCATTGGTCTTTTCAAGGGCCAGCGCCCTTTTATATTCCTTTTTCAGATAGTCAACAGAGACACCCGTGTCTATTTTGTTCCATTGAAACTCATGGGTCTCATCATAGGCACGCGCGGCACCAGCGGCAATATCAACGCCGGTCTTTTCCATCGCCTCCAGCCAATGCTCATATTTAAACACATCACCCCACGCGTCAAGACGCGCACCCGCCCTCCACGCGGCTTCAACCACATCGGCCACATCTGTCCCACCTCTGGCTATAAAACCCTCCAGTATGCTCATCTGCTCGTTGTGCCCCTTAAAGTTCAAGCCCTTTTTGGAGATTGCCTTTATGAGAAATCGTTTCTTTTCAATTATCTCATCAAGCGGTATCTGCCCAAACCACTGAAATGGAGTGTGTGCCTTGGGGACAAACGTCGAGACGCCGATGTTAATATTAACGTGCCGTGATGTGAATTTTTTTGCCATCTTCAGAGATTTAAGCGCCATCACCGGTATGGCCTCAATGTCCTCGCCAGTCTCAGTAGGCAGCCCTATCATAAAGTATAATTTAAGATTAAGCCATCCCTGGCTGAAAATCAAGTGCAGCGTACGCTCATAATCTTCCTCGTTGAAATCCTTGTTGATGACACTGCGCAGACGGGCGGAGGCGGCCTCAGGCGCTATGGTAAACCCGGACTTCTTTACCGTTTTTATCTCCTTTAAGACGGCCTCGGTTATGGAATTTACCCTCATAGAGGGCAGCGAAAATGACACATTACGGCTTTCAAATTTACGGTTGCACATTTTGAGCAGCTCAGGCAGCCTTGAATAATCCCCCGCATTGAGCGATGTGAAGGATATCTCGCCGTAACCGGTGTTTTTAAGGGCGGCCTCAGCAATTTCTATAATTGTGGAAGGCTCGCGCTCTCTGGTCGGCCTGTAAATCATCCCCGCCTGGCAAAACCGGCACCCGCATGAACAGCCACGCGATATTTCTATGTTTATCCTATCGTGGACGACCTCCATGTACGGGACAACAGGGGCTGTTGGGTACGGGGAGGTGTTCAAATCAGCCAGATAGAGACGCCTTACCGTCTCAGTGCAATACGCGGGGACGAATACGCCGTCAAGCGCCGCCAATTCTTTTAATAAACCTGCGCGCCTGCCATCACCATCACGCTTGTGCCGTTGAACGGCGTCCATTATCTCTTTAATCACCTCTTCGCCATCACCGATGACAAAGGCGTCAAAAAACGGGAGCACGGGAAATGGGTTTAGGGCACACGGGCCGCCGGCAATCACAATCGCACCGCCGTTCAAACGCTCCTCCGCCCTTATGGGAATCCCTCCCATCTCAAGCATATTTAAGACCGTAGGATAAGACAGCTCATACTGAAGGCTAAACCCCACGACATCAAACTCACGAAGCGGCGTACCGCTTTCAACAGAACAAAGGGGCAGCCCCTCTGTTTTCAGATACTCTTCCATGTCTATCCAGGGGGAGAACGCCCTCTCGGCGGCACAGCCCGGCATGTCGTTGATTATCTTATAAAGGATCTTAAGCCCAAGATGTGACATCCCGATGTCGTAAACATCCGGGAAACACAAGACGGCCTTGACGGGTGAGCCATATTTTCTAACCATATTGACTTCACGGCCAATATACCTGCTCGGTTTTCTAAAAAGAGATAAGTTCACGAGTTGGCAGTATAACAGTTATAACCGCGTTTGGGCAAGTAGTTAAAAAGGCCTGGGCTCAGGTAGAGAGTTTCATGGATTCCTGCCTTCCAGACTGTGTCACAATAGTAAAGCAGCCCCCCCCCCCCCC
>NZ_JBJUSG010000073.1:0-18221 GCF_046044395.1 Candidatus Magnetominusculus dajiuhuensis
CTTTCAAAAACCCTTTTATCAATAGGTGCAAATTTCTATATCGGAGCTTGGGTCTTTCATATCTATGGACTTTTCCCTGCTCAAGATATTATGATATACCACTGCTGAATTTGACATTCGGCACGGTCACCGTAGAAAATAAATTTCAGGGGGCGGATAATGGCTGAATTGAACAGAAAGAGATACATAGTCTGGATTGTGGTGGTCTTTGTTATCAGTTTGTCCTTTGCGGATGATGTCCTTGCCCGCGTGGGACGCAGCTCAAGCTCAGGCCGAAGCAGCGTTGGAAGCAGAGGTTCACGCACATCTTCCCCTCCCAGGCAACCGACGCGCACCCCTGCACCCGTGCAACAGAGGCCAGTACAACAGCCGGTTGCCCCGGCTATGCAGCCTGCCCCTGCAACGGGCGGTTTCTGGCGCAGCTTCGCCGGTGGTATGGTTGGCGGCATGGTTGGTGGAATGTTATTTCACGCCCTCGGTTTTGGTGGAGGCGGCGGCTATGGCGGTGCTGGTTATGGTGGAGTCGGTGGTGGCATCGGGCTTTTCGATATTATTGTCCTTGCCATCATTGGTTATATTATTTACAGGATAGTCAAATCGAAAAGACAGCAGTACGGCAGTGATTACGGCGGCGGGGATTATTCCAGTCCATACCAACAAATAGGACAGCCTCCCGAAGAATTGTCTTATCAGCCGGACGAGCTGATGGCCGGCCTTGACATCTTACGCCAGCATGACCGGTATTTCGATGAGGACGGATTTAGGGATATTGTCTCAGATATTTTCTATAAGGTACAGACCGCGTGGTCGCGCAGGGATTTGTCCCCCGTCAGAGGCATTATGGCATCCGAAATCTTCGGAGACCTGAACTCGGATATTTCAAAGATGAAGGCGGAGGGCCGAATCAATAAACTTGAGAACATTGGTGTCAGGGCTGTCAAATTGTCTGAGGTATGGCAGGAAAACGGCAAGGATTTTATTACCGTTGAGATTGCCGCCTCTATGCTTGACTACACTACGGACGACGCCGGCAGAGTCGTTGACGGCGATGACAGCGCCCCTGTGGGATTCCTTGAGTACTGGACTTTTGTCAGGGATATTGGTGGCTCTAACTGGCAGTTGACTGCGATTCAGCAGCCTCAGTAATGATTATAAGGAGAATTTATGGACATCCTGACTTTTGGCTCTAAGGCCGAGTGTAGCCGCTGCGGGCAGTGCTGCGTTAAGGGAAGCCCTACGCTTCACCTGGGCGATTCGCAGCTCCTCAAAGACGGCACTCTCAACTATAAAGACCTTTTTACCATTCGCGAGGGTGAGCTTGTCTACAATAACATGGACGATGAGTTTATCACTATTGATTGCGAGCTTATCAAGATACGGGAAAAGGCGGGTTGTCGCACATGTTTTTTTCACAGCGAAGACGCCTCTTCATGCGACATATATGAAAATAGGCCTGTCCAATGCCGTGCCTACGAGTGCTGGGATACGGAGAAATTTATGACCGCCTTCACCGAGGATAAACTCACTCGCGCCGAGCTGCTAAAGGGACAGCCCTCGCTTATTGAGATCGTAAATGCGCACGATTTGAAATGCTCATACAAAAATCTCGAGGGGCTTTTTTCAGAGATAGCCCAAGGGAAAGACTACACGGGCGAAGTCCTTGAAATCCTTGGTTACGACACCTACCTGCGCCCCCTGCTGATAGAGAAAACAGGAGTTCCGGAGGAATATCTTGGCTTACTGCTTGGCCGCCCGCTCATAGAAACCGTCATCATGTTTGGCTATAAAGTGGAAAAGGACGACGAGGGCAACTACTGCCTTTTGCCGATTCAGTGAGGCCGGGACTTCCGCCTTAGCGCTCAGGCGTGTACTCCTTGCCGCAAAGAATGACGTGGCTTGAAGGTAATCTTAGTCAGGTTTTCCAAGAATCGTAATCATTTTGCGGAGTTTTGACCCCCGACTTTGATTTTTTCTTCAGGGTGAATCAGCTACAGTCCGTACTTTTTGACCTTGTAGTGCATTCTTCGGTCTCATGTTGGGTGAATTGCTCATTTGAATTTAACCTGGTATGAGCTGTAATTACGCGGGGTGAATATTCTCATCCAACAACATCCAGGTGCCTTAGGCGAAACGTAGCCCCCAGCGCCGCGGCGATCTGTCGGCATTTTTCCACGTCCACGCCCGGTGCGTCAACGACCGTTGCTGTAACTTCCGGGATGCAGTCCTTCGCCCCGGCGATGAATTTTAGTACCGCCTCATAGGCACCCTCAAACGGTGGGTGTGAGAGCCGTTGGTATGTGCTGGCGTCCTGGGCGTTCAGGCTTATAGAGATGACATCAACAAGGCCTGAGAGTTCTGGCAGGATGTCCCTCTTGTGGATGAGGCAGCCGAGGCCGTTGGTGTTTATCCTGACCCGCCCCCCGTGAGTTTTAATATAACGAGAGACGTTTATTACCGTGTCAAGCCTCATCAGCGGCTCGCCGTAACCGCAAAACACCACCTCGTCAAAAACGGCAGGATTTCCTATTGATTCGATTATCTCCGCGTCCGATGGTTCGCGGCTCAATCTCAGGTTATGTCCCTTTACGAAATCCGTCTGATAGCGCACACAAAATGTACACACGTTGGTGCAGCGGTTTGTGATATTCAGATACAGGGAGTTTCTGATTTTATACGTGATTTGCCCATTGGCTGGCCGTGCGGGTTCAAGGCCAAAGAGACGGTTGGCGTTTAATGTCGTGATGCGGTCTATGTCCTCATAAGAGACGCCTCTGATCTCAGCTACCGCCCTTGCCGTGAGGGTGACATATGCCGGTTCGTTTCGTTTGCCGCGGTTTGGGGTGGGGGCCAGGTATGGGGCGTCTGTCTCAACGAGCAGGTAATCGTCGGGGATTGTCCTGACAACCGCCCTGAGAGCTGCCGAGTTTTTGAAAGTTACCGTGCCGGATATTGAGATATAAAGCCCTGAGGCCATGACCGCCTCCGCCATTTTCTCATCCCCTGAAAAACAGTGCAGGACGCCGCTTGAGACTCCTTCGCCCTTTATTATTGATACCACATCGTCTGAGGCCTCGCGGCTGTGTATAACTACCGGAAGGTTCGTCTCCTTTGCCAGGGCGATGTGCCTTATAAAGACTTCCCGCTGAATATCCACGGGACTGTGTTTGTAGTGATAATCGAGGCCGGTCTCACCTATGGCGACGACCTTTTCGTTTGACGACAAGTCTCGTATCTGGCGGTATATCTCCGGTGTAAATAGCCGGGCGTCATGGGGGTGAATACCGATGGCGGCATACACTGACGGGTAGCGTCCGGTAAGTGCGACGGCCTCTTCAATACTCTGCGGGGATGAGCCAATGGTGATCATTTTATGCACGCCCGCGTCATGTGCCCGTTGGACAACGGCATCAGCTTCACCGTCAAACGGGGACATCTCCAGATGGCAGTGTGTGTCAATCATGGAGGCCCAACACTTGTTGTCTGGTTTCAAGTATCGTATAGAATTTCAGGAGGGTGATTGCGGCAAAGGACATAAACACCCCTGACAAAAACAAAGACAGCACCACCCCCACATAGAGCATCTGGCCAAGGAGGATGTTTATTATGCTTACTGTTATCCCAACGGCAAGGAGGAAGAAGAACAGGACGATAGAGCTGCCGTAGTTGCCTTTCATGGTGCGGTAACTTTTTTTCATTGCCATAACAGGCGCTATGTCTTCGTTCATAATGATTACGAATGTCAGAATAAAGACAAAGCTGATGATGAGGGCGGGGAGAATGAGAAGCATGAGTCCGAATGTCAGGAAAATAAGAATCAGCAGTGACGCCGGTACAATCCCGCCGATTTTACGAAGCACGGCCAGATAGCCGTCAAATACATTACACGTCCCCTTGTTCACAATATCTATCGCCATCGCAACGGTTGCGCAGTGCGAGAAGACCTGCAGGAAATAATTCAACGCGCTGATGACAAACAGGCGTGGCGCAACGGCCCTGATAGCCATGATGGCCTTATCGGGGTTGCTTTCGTCCAGAGATGAGAGATCCCCGCCCATAAAGATGCTTGTTGCGATGAGCATAACTAAGGAGGCAATAATCGTGGGCGTTATGACAATAAGATTCCTCTTGATGGCATGGATGCCTTCGATAAAAATAGTTCCAAATTCCATAATAGGTTGCACACGTACGATAACACGGGAAGCACTGCGAATTCAAGGCGTAAAATCGCGACATGCAAAAAAACTATCATGGCCTGTTCACTAAACTGTGTCAAGCCTCCCTCCGAAAAAACAGAACGCTGAGAAACTGGTTTATTAGACGGCCTTTCTGCTATAATCCCTTATGGACGGTGTCATCTTTATTTAATTATGCGTGTAAAAATAATCCATAAGTATTTCTTTAGAGAGCTGCTCATATCGTTCGTTCTCAGTATAACTGCCTTTAACATGATACTGATGATGGAGCGTATCCTGAAATTCAGTATGCTGCTGTCGGGAGTTGGGGCGTCGGCCTATGATTTCCTCAAGATTATCCTATTGGTTCAGCCGCAGCTCTTTCTGCTTACCATACCTATGTCCCTTATGACGTCCGTGCTGTTTACCTATGGCAGGCTCAACGCGGACAATGAGATTATTGTTTTAAAGGCGGTAGGGGTGTCCTTTGCCGCGTTGACAAGGCCGGTGTTTTTCTTTGGCTTCCTGTGTTTTTGCGCCTCAGCGTTCAATAGTTTTTATCTCGGCCCGGCGACCTCGACTTCACTCAGGGAAGACATTACAAGCATAATTATAAATAAATCCCCAATGGCAATCAAAGAGGGGGTGTTTTATACGCTGTTTAAGAATGTCGTCGTCTTAGTCAGGGAAAAACCCTCTGACCGCACCATCAAAGATGTGTTCATATATGACAAGAGAGACGATACCAGGCACTGGACTATCTTCGCCAAAGAAGGCAGCATTAATGTCTACGGGGCAGGCGGCATCGAGTTTGTCCTGAAAAACGGCGAGGTGTTTTTGCCGGACAATAAGTCCATTACGAAAATAGCGTTCGGCTCCTATAATATGATAATCAAGTTTAGTCCTGAGATTACCTCGCAGATAAGCGAACTCACGCCGTTTGAGGTGCTGAAGCGCACAAGGGAGACCACAGGGGAGGAGCGCATATCTGTGTTTCTGGAGTTTCACCGGCGGCTCACGCTGCCGTTACTGGTGCTGATTATGAGTTTCTTTGCGCCTGCCTTTGCGATGATTTCAGCCAAGACCGGCAAGCTCGGCGGCCTCAGCCTTGCGATGCTTGTATTTTTGGCATATTACAGCATGTTGATATATTTTGAGAAACTCGCAAGGACAGGGGGAATCTCACACGTCGCGGCCGGATGGATCCCATTTGTCAGCCTGCTTATCATATCAATTTATTTTTTCAGGAAGGAAAACTCCAGATGAGCGTTATCGTACGCCACTATGTGAAGAGTATGCTCCTGCATGTGCTGGTCATCTCGGTGGGATTTGCTATGGTAATGGGCACATTTGAGGTTATAGACAAGCTGGATAAGATAGTGAAGTTCTCCCCTTCATTCAGCGATATGGTAATGTTCTGGTTGTATATCACACCTAAGTATTTCAAATATCTCCTGCCGATGTCTGTACTAATGGCAACCCTTATGGTCTTCGGACAGGCGTCCAGATATAATGAATTAATCGCATATAAGGCGGCAGGAGGCAGGATAAAGAGGTTGTTTATTCCATTTATAGCTATAGCCATTTTGCTGTCGGCGGCTGATTTTGCGGTTGACGAGTACGTATCAAGCCGGTTTAACCTTGAGGCCAACAATCTCCTCTATAAGATAAAAAACAAGCGCGACAGGTTGGTTTATAAAACCACAGACATCTGGTTTATGGAAAAAAAGGACATGATAGTAAATGCCAACTTTTACGACCCGCAGCAGAAGGCCCTCTACTACGTTACCGCCTTTATTACCAAAGAAAACGGGATAACTGAGATTATCAAGGGCAAGATATGCGTGTGGGAAGGTGGGCGATGGGTAGTTCACGGCGGCACGCGCTATGACGCCGAAAAACTGGCCATCAAGCCTTTCGATGCAATCCCCCTCGGCGAATTCAGCGCCATCAACGTCTATGAAGAGAACGAACTCATAGCCGACGAGATGCCGTTTTCAGAACTTAACAAGTATAACAAACGTCTGAAGGCCGCCGGATATAACAACCAGAAGAGCCTCGTTGATATGTACGCCAAACTCGCGTATCCATTTACGTGTCTGGTGATGATGCTCCTGGGGGTTGCCATATCGTCGAGGTTTAAGATGGGCAGCGGGCTTATTAATGCCGGCATCGCCATAGTCATAAGCCTCCTCTATTGGATAGCCTATGCGATGGCCATATCGTTTGGCTATTCAGGCATGTTCGGGCCGCTGTTCGCGCCATGGATTGTACCGCTGATGTTTGCCGCCACCGGTTGTTTCCTTTATATGAAGATGCAGGAATGACCAAAGTGAATAGTTTCAGACACTCCCAATTAACCTATTTAAGAAACGTCTTGAGCATGGCGAAGATGGCGATTAACTGCCCTGCCCAGAAGATAAACATCCATTTTAACGTCTCAGACTTGGATTTCTCTATTTCTGCCCGTAATTCGAGTTTCACATTTTCAAGGTCTGATTTAGTAGCGAGTTCTTTTCTTGATTCGCTGTCAACCTTGTTAAATATCTCCACGAAGGCTTCTGACGCCTCATCGCCTAACTTATCTCGCAACGCTCGTCGGTATCGCTATCACGCTCATGGCTCTATTATACCTTAAAGAAATAAATATGACAATCCATTTGTCGCGCCCAAAACGTCTTCCTATAAGGAGGTAAGAACTAAATGTATTATTGCCGAAACTTTATTGCATTTCTTGCTACAGTTACAGCGCTCATACTTATACCAATAGCAGTGGCGGTGGCAGTCCCCCCCACGCAATGGCTTTCACGCGGGATTGGAGGGGGAGGCGCCCTGTATTGCCCAAGTTTCAGCCCTCACAACGCTAACGAACTCTATATTGCCTGCGACATGAGCGGCTTGTTTCACTCCACAGATTTGGGCGCGTCGTGGAATGTTGTGGATTTCAGACAGATACAGTCATTTCATTACACCCTGGTTCAGTTCACCAGCAACCCGTCCATACTTTATTCCCTTGATTATTCGTCTGACAACGGCACAAACGCGGCACGTCCGTCAAAGAGTACAGATGGCGGTGTGACATGGACGCCCCTCTCAGGATGGCCTGCCTCCAACAGGGTTTTTAAAGTGTTTGCAGACCCGAACAGCACTACGAGGCTTATCATAACAACCGTAAATCAGATGTATTTTTCAAGTGACGGTGGCAATACCTTTACCTTGAGATACACCGATGCCACAGGTAATGGATTATCCATTGGCGGTGCTCTTTTCGATGGGCAAAACATTTATGCCGGTACTAACGCAGGGCTTTTGGTTTCCGGCGATGGTGGCTCAACGTTCACTATTTCTAATGTTACCGGAGTTCCCGCCAGCGAGGCCATCTTCTCATTTGCGGGAGCCAAACAAGGGACAACCACACGTCTTTACGCCGTAACAGTTGATGCCAGTAAGATGACCGTCACCGGCAAAACCGACCCGCTCACATCGGAAGACATATACGGGTCGTATAGAAATGTCTACACGCTGGACATAGGGCAAAACACCTGGATACAGAAAGTCACGGGCATTGCAAGCGGCGACCAGCCGGTGCTCGTATCTATGGCATTAAATGACATATCAACCGCCTACCTCGCAGGGCGGATTGCGCCTGTGGGGTCAGCTTTGGCCGGTGCATCCCCCGTTATCTACAAGACCACTAACGGCGGGAGTTCATGGCAGAGTACTTTCCTGACAACCAACAACCAAAATATCTATACGGGATGGACGGGACAGGGAGGAGATATGGGCGGCGGCAATTGGTGGTGGAGCAACACACCCATTGGTTTTGCGGTAGCGCCCAACGACTCCGGTAAAGTGGTCTATACCGACAAGGGCGGTGTCCCACACCTTACTACTGACGGCGGCGCGACATGGCGCCAGATTTATACTGACTCAACTATACAACATCCAATTGGAACATCCACGCCTTCGAAACAGTATTACCGCGGTGCGGGGCTTGAACCTACTCTCAGCCTGTGGCTTACATGGACAGACTCGTCCAATCTGTTTGCCGGTTTTGGCGATATTACCGCCATCAGAAGCAAAGATGGCGGCAATACATGGGGATTTGACTGGACTGGCCTGAATTTCAATATAAGCGGCCACAATAACTACTCCACTGAGGTATTTCACGTAACCAAACATCCCTCTAACGGTACCCTCTATGCGAGCCAGTCAAATGGTTCTGGAGAAATCTACCATCCCGTAGGTCTTACCGATGCCTATATAGACAATATCGGCGGCGGTGGGATTCGCTACTCAACTGACGGCGGCCAATCATGGACGACACTTCACGTTTTCGGCTCTCCCGGCTATCCTGTTATATGGACGGCCATTGATCCAAATAACACTAACAGGATGTATGCAAGCGTTGTAAACAGCACTCAGGGGGGAATCTACGCCTCCAACAACATTCAAAACGGGGCGTCATCAACATGGACAAGGCTTACGAATCCAACGAGGACAGAAGGACATCCCTATAACGTGTATGTTCTTAACGACGGTACGGTCGTAGCCACATTTTCCGGGCGCAGAAACAGCACAGGTGCTTTTACCCAAAGTTCGGGTGTCTTCATAAGCGGCGACGGCGGCGGCACATGGACAGACCGCAGCGACCCCGGAATGCTTTACTATACTAAGGGTATGGCCATTGATCCCAACGATAGCACTCAAAATACATGGTACGTAAGTACTGTTACCAGTTGGGGAAGCAAAAGCATACAGGGCGGCCTTTTTAAAACAACCAACCGGGGCCAGACGTGGAACAAGATATTCAGCGCAAACAGTGTGGAGTCCTGTACCGTCAACCCCCACAATCCAAACGAGATATACCTTGCCACCTCTACCAGCGGCCTTTGGTACAGCAGTAACGCCACAGATAATACGCCCGCGTTTACTCAGGTATCCTCATATCCCTTCCGCAATCCCTCAGGGATTTTCTTCAATCCTTACAATCAGAATGAAATATGGGTTTTAAGTAACGGCAATGGATTGCGCGTTGGACAGACGTCATCTTCATACACCCTAAGTGTAACCAAAACCGGAAACGGAACAATAACAAGCTCACCACAGGGCATAAGCTGCGGCTCAACATGTTCGTCATCATATACATCCACCACGTCTGTAACGTTGACGGCAACGGCAGACTCCAGCTCCGCCTTTTCAAGCTGGACAGGGTGTGATAACACCAGCGGTTATCAATGTACCATCACAATGTCGTCAAATAGGTCTGTAAAGACCATTTTTACATCGGGGTCATCGGACAATGTGACTGCCGCCGCGGCGATTAATGAAATCTATAATCAATATACCTCGTGGTTTGGGTCAACATCGGGAGACCTGATTACGGGGACATCCGGCGGAGTTACATACTATGTCCAATGGTTTACCAACGGTGCCGCCCTTGTCGCCTGGACAGATGGATATATTTACACGTATTACAACGGCCAGTGGTTCGGGTTGGGGCTGACATGGCAAACATTAGGAAAGGCAGCCGCGGCGATTACCGCAATCTATAATCAATATGCCTCGTGGTTTGGGTCAAAATCCGGGGGCATAATTGCGGGGACATCTGGCGGGGCTACATACTATGCCCAATGGTTTACCAGCGGTACCGCCCTTGTAGCCTGGACAGATGGGACTATGTTTACTTACTACAACGGTACATGGTATCAGTTAGGGGTAAACTGGAGGTAGGATATATTTATTCTCCATCATATGTAAGCGGTAGTTGCTTAGATTGTTGTCATCATTGTCCCTTTCCGTCATTCCGGCTTGTCCGGAATCGTACCTTAAATGGTTGTTTCATGATGATTTTTCCTATTCTGAGATATAAGGACAGATTCTGGACAAGCCGGAATGACAAAATAAGGGCGGAATGACAGACTAAGAAAAGGACAGACCAGAAATCATCGCAACTTCCAATGAAAACTTGTTTTATCCATCAGAACAAATTACCGTGAAGCTGGAGGTAGGCAATACTCAGGATGGGGTAGGCTCTCCCTGGCCTACAGGCAGGATTACCGTTACGGATGTCCCTATGCCCTCTGTGCTTTCTATACTAACGGTGCCGCCGTGGCGTTTTACTATCCCATCCACTATGGACAGCCCCAATCCCTTGCCCGAACCCACTTCTTTTGTCGTATAAAATGGAACGAACGCCCGTTTCACCGCATCCGCGGACATGCCTGCGCCGTCGTCCTCTATCGTAATTTGAATCGTCTCGCCATAAGTTATATCTACAAGATTTTTATGCGAAGTGGTTATCGTTATATTGCCTGCGTCAAGGCCAACGGCTTGAATTGAGTTTTCCAGTATATGATAGAAACACTGGTTTATCGCCTTAGGCTCACAGGGATACATTGGCAGCTCTGAATAATTCCTGATGATATTCACTTTAGAGTTCTCGGATACCAGCATTGACAATGTCTCGTCAATGCACCTGTTTATATCCACATCCGCAACTTCCGCCGTGTTGAGCCGTGAAAATTGCTTCAACCCACTGACGACCTCCATTATCCTGCCGATACCCCTGTCCGACGAGCTAATTTTATTATTCATCATAGAAATCATGTCAAGGACCTTGTCCTGTTGCAAAGACTTTATTTGTTCCTCTGTCAGGGACTCCGGTGTGGACACAAGTTGAGAATGTCTTATAAACTGTTCAACTTTCACGAGATATTTTTTAAATGTGCTTATAGATGTTTTAATAAATGACAACGGATTATTTATCTCATGCGCTATACCAGCGGCCAGCGTCGTAACGCTTGCCGCCCTGTCCATCTCAATAAACTGCATCTCCTTATGGCGCTGAATTACCCCCGCAAGTATATGCGCTATACTTGTTAAGAACTGTTCATCCTCATCATTACGATCATATCCGGCCTTTATATAGATATTTATTACTCCCAACAATGCGGTAGATGACTCGATGGGTACGCAGTAATGTCCGTGCGCGGTAGTGTCTTTAAATTTAATCTGATGTTCGTCTCCATTGCAATCATTTGAAAACACTACTTTTTTAGTGGACGCCGCCAACCCGCACAGACATCTGCCGTATGGAAGCCTTGAGCATACCGACATATGTTCCCTGCTGAGGTTATGAGATACCACCATTTGAAGTGTCTCAGCTTTTTCGTCACAAATAAATATTGACCCTTTCGATTGGAATGAACTGCGCGACTGGATCAATAGCATATCTAATACCATTTGCAGTTTAACCTCAAATGAATCAGGCGACAATGATATGTAAAGGGCAACGTTCACTATTCTACCATCTTTTATACGTTTGTCTGTTATTGCCTGTTGTTTTAATAATTCATTATAGCTTTTCATTAACACTAATTTTGTCTTATTTCTGTAAGTTATAAATATAACAACCGCAAGTATTATAGTCATACATAATAATATATACATAAGATTTTTAACAATATCAATTTTAATATCAGAAATGTCAACAAGTAAATAGACATGCCAATTAATACCTTTATAATGCAGTTCTTCCTTCAAATATTCTACGTCTGTATATTCATGTGCTTGTGACTGATGGCGGATTGTAATAAATGAATAACCATCCTTTTCTGATTTATTTACAATTGGCAATGGCAACAACGGTTCATCGCCGTATTGCTTCCTGCCTCTGAGCCTTTGTAAAATATCCTCTGGTATCTTGTCCATTACGTGATACATGTATCTCGTATCACTGGAATAAAAAACAACCTCGTTCTTATCTATTGCAAGTAATAATTCTTGGCTCCGGTCGGTCCGAGGCACAAATAAATCAATCCTGTATTTTATCACGACAACGCCAATTATCTCATCGCCGTCCCTTATCGAATATGACGTATAATAACCTGGTTGTTTTGACACAATACCCATGGCTACCTCCGAGCCGGGAATCCCTTTTATGGCGTCTTTGAAATAGTCTCTGAAACTATAATTCATGCCAATAAAACTATCTAACGTGTTATAGTTACTCGATAGAATTGTATTACCATCCTTGTTGATTACATAAATAACAGACGACCCAATTGTCTCACTGAACTGGCGTAAGGTCTCGTTCATAGTATTGCTCTTATCAGGATGCTTTACACTTTCTATAATGAAATGATTAATCGCTAAATATTTATGGAAGGTTTGGTAGTGATTTACCTTATCTGACAAATAAGTGTCATACACATTTAAACGCTCTAAGGACGCTTCATGAATTTTCCTTAATGAACTGTCTTTAGTCCAGATGATCGTCAATATCAATAGAATTATGGTCATTACAGATATGAAAAAAATAAGATTATTATTATATAAATAACCCGCTGTTAATTTTTGCTTGCCAGAACCATCTGGATTAATATCGTTGTCCTCCGTCATCTCTTTCACCTTGGGGCTTTCCGCCATTATCCTGATTATGCCCACGATAGAAAAAGCGACGACAAAGACCGAAAATGCCCTAAACACCTGAACCGGAATATGGACGACAGAAAGAAAACTCTCTGTATTAAGAATATTAGCTGGGAAGATACCGCATTTTGGTACGACTAACCCCGCAAAAAAGGCATATGCCATGAAAAATAACTCGGCAATTTTAAAGAATTTATTATATTTACCGCGTTGTGAGCCTTCCACGTTATCAGCTCTATTGCGATAGGCGGCCAGGCCAACCGCAGTCAGCAACGCCCCCGGTAACGCAATAAAATATCTCGAAAATATCTGTCCCGTTATGAGCCATTCCCCCGAATTATATCTGATAATAAGAGCAATGGCCAAAACCGCGGGAATCAACCACCACCGCAGCAGTCGGGATAAGCCGTTGCGAGAGGCTTTCGTTCCAGCTAAACGCCTGCCAAATTCAAACAGGAAACAAAACGATGACGTCAAAAAAATAAGGCTCGTCACCCTCAGGATTTTATAAGATGGAAATATAAACACCGCCATATCCAGCCATTCATTTACGCCGTGCAGCAAGGCAAACGAGGACAGCAGCCAGATTGTCTTTGTTATTCTGAAAAGACCGTAGGTGTTAGGGCGGACAAGGATTGACACACCCATGAATATAAAGGCAAATCCATAGACGAGAAACACATAACCCATGTTATTTGCAAAAAACTGTGCCATAGACTCAATTCACCACCATCGTCAAGTGCCGCTGCTTATATTTAAAAACACTAAGGCTATGATTGTCAAGGATTAAAGACGAAGGGCAAACGCATTAGAAATTGTCTCCATTATTTTTGTCACCGCCATTATTTTTGTCATTCCGGCTTGTCCGGAATCTGTCCTTATGCCTCAGAATATGCACAATCATCATGAAACTCCCACTAAAGGGAAGATTCCAGACAAGCCGGAATGACGGCAAGGGACAAAGCCGGAATGATTGCATAGGTATCTTCTGCTTTATTTTTCAAATGCGATTGCCCTGGATTAAAGACGAAGGGGGGTAACCCAGCTAACAGACGCGCAAACTATCTATCTATATATATCGCGTCTGTGGCCTACGGCTTGAATAACAAGCGTGCTATTGTCGTCAACTGTGTAAATAAGACGCCAATCTCCTACTCTAAGTTTGAACGCCCCCTTAAGGTCTCCCGATAAGCACTCCGGTATTACATCATGAAAGTGCATAGATAACCATAAAGTCTTTTTTAAGATTCTATGCACTATCTGCCTTTCGATCTTATCTAAATCTCTGAGCGCGTCCTCTGTCCATTCAATATTAAACAAATCTTCGCATTACCACATCATGCGGAATTCTCTTTGCCGTATTACTTAGCCTTTGTTGCAGCACTGCCTTAAAATCTTCTCTGAGCTGAAGCCCTGTATCGGGGTCACCGATAACCTCAACAACCTTTTGTTCAATAAACCGTTCTAAATCCTCAAGAGACATGTCCTTCACTTCAATCATAAACTCACCCCCGCAGCTCTATTGTATAATATTCTAATCAACAAAATAAATCACTCCAAGGACAAACGCATCAGGATTAAAGACGAAGGGGGGTAACCCCCCTTCACCCGTAAATCTCGCCACGTTTTGTCTATCGCGTTTGGGCTGCCGCCCGTTGGCGGCTTCATGTACTCCGATTAACCTAAACCCCTTGCTTAGTGAGGCGCTGGTGTAAATCCTGAAGTTTCGCAATCTGCAGCGTTACGTTTCTGGAGTCACTCTTTTTTATATCTCCGATAAGTTCTCTGATTTTATCTATTGCCTCAAGGATGGTGTTTATCGTGTTGTCATCAGGGAGGATTCGCTTTTCTCGGAAGATCTCAAGGATATCCTCCAGATTGTGCGCGAGTTTTTCGATGTTTTTCAGCTTGAGCAGTGACGCGCCCGATTTCGTCGAATGCGCGTCTCTGAAAATCACGCGTATCTTCTCGTCATACGACCCAAGTCTCTCCCTAAGGCGCAATATCGTCACCTCTATGTTGCTTAACCGCTCCGCCGTCTCAACGACATAGGCCGCTATGACATCGGCGTCGTCATGAAAATTCATTGCGGTCTTTCAATAAGCTCTATGGCATATCCCGCCATCTTGTCTATGTCCGGCTTACACACCTGACAGTCAGCCCCGACTGATTTACCCTTATGAATAAGCTCATCAGTTATTATCGAAGAGTATAAAATAACGGGGAGTTTCTTAAGCTCCTTATCTTCTTTTATCCTTTTAGTCAGCGTAAAGCCGTCTAATTTCGGCATCTCTATATCCGCTATCACTATATCAACGAAATCCCTGATGTCCTTGCCCTCTTTCACCGCCATATCCGCCATTTCCTTCAGGCAGATAAACGCGTCCTCCCCGTTGTTGAGTATGTTCGTCCTGAAGTTGGAATGCTCCAGAGACTTTTTCAGCATCATACGAATAGTTGACGAGTCCTCGGCAACCACCGCCATGTAATTCTTCTTCGCCACGACCGATGTCTGCCACTTGTGCTGTATAGACTCAGGATTAAGCACCGAAATAATATGTTCAAGGTCAAGCAGTTGGATAAAGTGGTCGTCCTTTATCAGCGTCCCTATGACGACATTCGTTCCCAGTTTGTTAATAAACTCGTTCGGCGGTATCAGGTCTTTCCACATAAACCTGTGAATCTCTGTTACCCCTGATACGATAAACCCCTGCACGGTACGGCTGAACTCGGTAATAATCACATTTTCAAAAGGACTCCTGTGACGGTTTATCTTCAGCCACACGCTTAGGTCAATTATCGGCACTATGTGATTACGCAGCGGTATAGTTCCCATAAAACACGGGTCCTGCGAGTGCTCCTTCTGCTCCATCTTAGGGGATTCTATGACCTCCATTACTTTGGCCACATTCATCCCAAAATAGCGATGCACCACCTTACCGCCATCCTGCTCATCAAGAAAAAACTCCAGTACCTCGAACTCGTTCGTCCCCGCGTCAAGGAGTATCTGAGACTTAATCTCGTCTATAACGTTCATGTCGCCCATGTCATTTACACGGCCATCGCCATTTCTTGTTCGACCGCATCCTCTTGTTGCATAAGGCCGCTACGCATTGAGGCCATATCGTCTGTTGAGAACACCCTGTCTATGTCGAGGATTATCGTGAAGCGGTCATTGCGCTTGCCCATGCCCTTTATAAAATTGGTGTCAAGCGCTGTGCCGATACTTGGCGCAGGCTCTATATTGTCCGCCTCAAGCTCCATTACCTCCTGGACAGAATCCACCACCGCCCCAAGCACCGTCTGCGTCTTCCCAATCATAACCTCTACGATTATGACGCACGTGTTCACGGTCTTTTCAAACTGGCGCATACCAAATTTCACGCTCAAATCCACAACCGGCACAACGCTGCCGCGTATGTTTATAACGCCGTTCATGTAAGACGGCATCTGGGGAACTCTCGTAACCGTCGTATATTCAAGCACCTCCCTGACCTTCGATATGTCTATCGCAAATGTCTCCTCATCGAGGACAAACGTCAGGTACTGCGTGGTCTCTGTTATCCCTGTAACAGCCATCTCACACCTCCATGTTTAATAGGTTTTCAAAAGCCTTCAGACCCTTTAATACTTTTCAAAGTCGCTGTCATCGGTGTGGTCTTTGCTATCCTCTAAATCAATGGTTTTGCCTTTGGACGGCGCGAGCGAGCGCGATGGTGCGGCGGCCTTTGGCCTTGCCGCCATGTGCGCTAATGCCGGTTGCTTATGCTTGGGTTTTGGCAGAAATTTTGTTGTGCCTTCGCCGGTCTTAAAGTATGCGATTGTGGCTTGCATCTGCTCAGACTGCGACGACAGCTCCTCGCTTGTGGAGGCCATCTGCTCAGCGGCTGAAGCGTTTTGCTGGATTACCTGGTCAAGCTGCTGGATTGCCTTGTTTATCTGCTCCGCGCCGGTGTTTTGCTCGTTGCTCGCCGCGGTTATCTCCTGCACTAAATCTGCGGTCTTTCTTATATCTGGCACTAATTTATTGAGCATCGTGCCGGCCTGCTCCGCTATACTCACGCTTGAGGCTGATAATTCACTTATCTCACCGGCTGCCTTTTGGCTTCTCTCCGCAAGTTTCCTCACTTCTGAGGCCACTACCGCAAATCCCTTGCCGTGTTCACCAGCGCGCGCTGCTTCGATTGCCGCGTTTAATGCTAATAGGTTTGTCTGCCTGGCGATTTCCTCTATGATTGAAATCTTGCTCGCTATCTCTTTCATCGCAGTGACGGCCTGTGTAACCGCCTTACCGCCTTCAAGGGCGTCTTTTGCCGCCGTCGTTGCGATTGCCTCAGTTTGTCTGGAGTTGTCGGTCGTCTGCCTGATGTTTGAGGTCATCTCTTCCATTGAGGAAGATGTCTCCTCTACGGAGGCCGCCTGCTCGGTCGCGCCCTCTGAGAGCTGCTGGGCACCCGACGATAGTTCACCGCTGCCCGCCGCCACGTTATCAGCCGCTGAGCGTACGCTGGCTACTATTTCTTTTAATTTCTCGACCATTGTCTTCATAGCTAATAAAATTCCGACCTCGGACTTCCTGCCGGTCTCAAATCTCATCGTCAAATCCCCGTCAGCAACACCCTGCGCTATGCTTGCAATATAATGAGGCTCTCCACCCAACTGTTTTAATAAACTCACCGTTATCCACATGGCAACCGCAATAGCCATGATTACGGCTATAACAGATAAAATAATGATTAACGAGCGGGCGCTCTTATATGTGTCGTCGGCATGTTTAGCCGCAGCGTCCAGATGCTCTTCCTGGTGCTTTTTGAGCTTTACAATGGCCTCAAGATAGGTAAGCTGCAACGGCCTTACCTTTGATATGAGAAAGTCCTTTGCCTCGGCCTGTTTGCCCTCCGCCGCAAGTTTTAGAAATTCCTCCTGACCGGGAACATATGCCGCCCTCGCGTCGGTAATGGCCTTTAACATCGCCTTGCCCGAATCACTTTGAACCAACTGTGCAAGTTTGTCCAGGTTGGCGCTAATATCTTTTCTATCTTCCTTAATCGCGTCCAATTCCTTCTGTATCAGCTCTTTATTGTCTAATAGCAGCGTGTTACGCATATGGCGGGCTATATTGAGGACGTCTATGGTTAAACTAGTGCAGCTTGCTACCTTTGGATATTCCACCTTGACCGTATCGGCCAACTCATTGTTAAGACTCCCAAGGCTGCTTATGCCCATAATCGCCACCACCAAAAGCAAAACAACAACTATACCAAACGCCAGTCCCAACCTTGTGCCTGTTTTCATGTTTGCTAACATCCTTCCTCCTCATTGTTAATTTATGCGTGTACTTATCCACGCGCGCCCACGATTTCATATCAACACATCCGCCTACCGCGACGTGTGGAATAATAACACATATATATCACAAGATGTCAAGAAAAAAATATCACGTGTCAGGCGAAACAAGACGGGCGATAGGAAAAAGGGATGTAGGAGTGGGCGTGACCACGCCGGTGAGGGCAGGGCAAACGCATTAGAAATTGTATCCCTTATTTTTGTCACCTCCCTTATTTTTGTCATTCCGGCTTGCAGACTGTGTCACAATAGTAAAGCAGCCCCCCCCCC
>NZ_JBJUSG010000074.1:0-18153 GCF_046044395.1 Candidatus Magnetominusculus dajiuhuensis
CAGCGCTAAAAGTGTAGGCAATTTCTGCCTAATTTTTCTAATGCGATTGCCCTGGCCAACAGCCGTCTCGACAAAACCGTAGGACTGTTGATATACTACCAATATGGAAACCTTAGAAAGAGATTTGGATTTAACGGAGATTGTCAACGGGGAGGAAGTTGTGGGGCCTAGTCCATTTGGAATGCATCAGGGTATCAGCGGTAAGCTATATCTAAAAATAGCAGCATTTGTCTTAATGAAAGATTTAGGGCAGGTTTATTATTCCCCACTTGATGTAATTTTTGAAGAGAGCCTTAACAGGCTTCAACCCGACATACTGTTCATCAGGAAAGAGAACATGGCAATCTTTCAGGATTGGGTAAGAGGTGTGCCGGATATGGTGTGCGAGATAGTATCACGCGGTACGTTTATAAGAGATACCGCCACTAAGAAAGAGATTTACGAGAAGTATAAGGTGCCTGAATATTGGATTGTTATCCCCGAATTTAAGGCTGTTGAAGTCCTAACCATCGAAAACGACAGGTATGAACGATATTCCATTGCAGAGATTGAGGGCGTGGTTACGTCTAAGGTAATAGAAGGACTTCAGGTCAACATCAAAGATATATTCGATTAACAGTTTGAGGAGTTGGATGTGTTCAGTAAAAAAATTCTGAAGGGCGTATTTGCATCTTTTGCCGGGTCGTATTTCAGATTATTTAAGAAAGCTAAGCTGGAAGATACGTTGACGGTGTTTTTATACCACGACGTTACTCACTCACCAAGTGAATTCAGCAAGCTGTATAAATTAAATGTCCCACCCGACATCTTTGATTTTCAACTCAGGTTCATAAAAAATAATTTCAATGTGGTTTCACCTGATGAGCTTATCAGAGGTGAGCTGCCCCCGCGAGCCGCTATGGTTACATTTGACGATGGCGTAAAGGGGTTTTTTTCAGACGCCGCTGAGATAATAGAAAATAACAGGGTTCCTACCGTAATTTTTCTTAACACTGAACCCGCCTCAGGCGTGATATTCCAGTCTGGCCTTATTACCTATCTTTGCGAAAAGGAAGAGGGGTTTAGAGAGTATCTGTTAAGCGTTGTCGGCAGGGAAAACATCATAACCCCGTTATTTCTTAATTGCACAAGGGAGATTGTGAACTCATATATAAAACTCAGCGGTAAGGATTTTCAGGATGCCGTCGAAGGTTTTGTCGGCCCGTTTGCCTCTGAGGATGACCTCATAAAGACGTCTCACAGCCGGTATATTTATTATGGAAACCACCTGTATAACCATGACGTGGCGTTAACTCTATCAGATGATGAGCTGAGGGAGTCTTATCTGAAAAATATGGAAAAACTACAGTCCTTCAAAAACTTTACAAGCCTCTTTGCCTTCCCCTTTGGCCAGCCCGGCACTACTTTCTCCGAAAGGCAAATTGACCTTTGTCTTTCCCTTGGCGCGCAGAAGGTCTTTTCCTCCTATCCGGTAATCAATTATACGCCGTCTAACTCGTACCTGCATAGGATAGCGCTCACAGACTTTAACGACACAAACTCTAAAATCTGGTACCAGATATTCTACACAGAGATAATAAAGAGTAACAATTTTTTTAAATCTGTAAAAAGAGCATTGCAACGCAAGAAGCCGGATGAAAGATAGCGATACCCTTGTAAAGAATATAACCCGTTACGCGGCAAGCAACATGTTTCAGCGTGCCTGCGGTATCGTTAATACCTTCATAAAACCAAAGCTGCTGCCGCCGGAGTTGTACGGATTATGGAATCTTATCTCTATCATAACCACCTATGCCACGTACGCCCATCTCGGCACCAGAAATGCCATGTTTTATCTCCTGCCTTATCATAAGTCAAGAAACGAGACTACCGAGGGCAATGACATAAAATCAGCCGTCTTTTATGGCTCCATGTTTCTGTCTGTAATTATTACCGTCGGCGTATGGATTTATGCCTTTTCCGCGAATTTAAACAAAATGGAACAGGCCGGTCTCCTCTCTGTCGGCATACTTATTATTCTGAATTGTATCTTCGATTACCAGTTCAATGAGATAAGCGCAGATAAACGATTTAAACTGATTAGCTCAATAAACTACAAAAAATCTGTCATTGCCGTGATCTTAAACGCCGGCTTGATATATTATCTGAGTATCTACGGTATGTATCTCTCCGCCTTGCTTTCTGTTTTAATAATGGTTGTTTATATGCACATGGTCTCGCCGATTAAATTAATAGAGCCTTTTAAGAAGGCAGTATTTTTCGAATTGACTAAGAAAGGCCTGCCAATATTAGTTTATAATGTGTCGAACGATCTCATAAGCTCTATTGATAAAATCATTATTGCGTATCTGCTTGGCGTAAAAGAACTGGGTTATTACTCTATAACCGGGCTGGTGTTTAACTTTCTTGTGCAGATACCCGGCGACGCAAGGGAAGTCGTAGAGGTTGACCTCATGGGAAGCGTTACCACCAGCAAGCGAGAGGACACATTGGACGATTATTTTTTTAAACCGCTCTCTTATACTTCGCATTTCATGCCGTTTCTCCTGGGGCCATCGTTCTTTTTAATTGTGCCTTTTATTCATATGGTGCTTCCCAAGTATATTCAGGGTATAGTGCCCACGCAGATAGTTACCATAGGAAGTTATTTCTTTGCCCTTGCCTTCATAGCCCGTGGCATTATTATCTCTCACAATAAGCAGTTTCATGCCTCAATAGTCATCTCTGCGGTGCTGGTGTTCAATGGTCTGGCGGCGGTGTCTTTTATTAAAATGGGGTATGGCACGGTTGGCGTTGCCTGCGGCAGCTCGTTGTCTTTTTTTATACTGTTTATAGCGCTTTATATATTTGTCCGGAGTTTCTACAGCAATATTTCTTTTTTCTCATGGTTTATAAAGATAAGGGATGTCTTTATCCTTTTTTTAATAATGGTTTTTGTCATAGCCGCCCTTGCGTATATCTCATCCATAGTTCCCGTTAATAAGTATATCAGCGCCGCGTTGTCAACAGTGCTCTACTGCCTCGCTATGTACGGTGTCTCTGCCTGGATGAGTCCCGATTTTATACATCAAAAAATAGTAAATCTGATAAGACGAAGGAGAGGGTGATTGTTATGAAATATAAAACCTCAATCATAATTCCCACTTATAACAGGCCGATTGATCTAAAAAACTGCATTGAGTCAATCTTACAACAAACACGGCTTCCTTATGAAATCATTGTCGTTGATGACGGCAACCTTACCGAACTGCCCCTGAAGTACCAGAGTGAGCAGATGGGCGTTAACTACGTTTATTACAAAAAAGACAGGCCGGGCCTCACCGCCTCAAGAAACAAGGGGATTGAGCTTGCAACCGGTGATATAGTGTTTTTCTTTGATGACGATGTCGTCCTTTTTCCTGATTATATTGAGCAAATAATGGCGATATACGACAAATCAGAAGACGTCGGAGGGGTGGGCGGGGCAATCGCAAACCACAAGAAACTCGGTCTCGTAAAAAAGCTGAGGAAGATATTGGAGATTCCTTTCCTTGTTTCTGGCGTCAGGGAGGGCAAGGTGCTCCCCTCTGGTTTTTGCTCGAGCTACGGCACAACACCTTTTCAAATAAAAGAAATTACAGAGGTTGACTTCCTGTCCGGAGGCGTAAGCTCGTTCAAAAAAGAGGTGTTTAGTAAGTTTGCCTTCGACGCCAAACATTTTCTTAACTACGGTATGGGCGAAGACAAGGATTTCTCCTACAGGGTATCAAAGGCCTATAAGCTCATCTTCACGCCATACGCAAGGCTCTACCACTACGAAGCACCGCAGATGAGACCCAACGGATATAAGGAAATTTTCATGTTTGTCATATTTACACACTATTTCTTTAAGACACACGTAAAGAAGTCACCCACACAGTGGCTGTTCTTTTATTACGCCTTTTGGGGGTATTTTGTTTCGCGCGTTCTGGTCTGTATTGCCTCGCCTAAGAAGCATAACTTCGATAAGTTAAGAGGGCTGATAGGCGGCTTTTACGAAGTCATCGTCCACGGCACGAAGACCGTTGCGTAGAGAAGAAAGGATTAAAGACGAAGGGGGGGTAACCCCCATAAGCGCTCAAGAGCGTATGCGCAGGAGTGCAAGCTGTGTGAAATTAATGATGTGGCATTGCTTCACCGGCTTAGAGCGTCCAGCGAGTGGTTAAGATGGATAGCTGTGGAATTACTTATGACAATACAAAAGTCGCCATTAATTCAAGACAAGGCAAAAAGATACAGGATACGCCTTGTAGATGGTACTGCTGTAAGTGAGCCTGGCAGCACGGGCACAGACTGGAGAATCCATTATAGTATTCAGTAACAAACCGTCATGAGTTTAATGCAAAGGAGCTATTATCTCTATACCGTGGGCGGTGGCAAATAGAGCTAATATTCAAGAGGTTAAAGGGAATAATCGGTATTGGACATCTTCCCAAATATGAACAGGAAAGTTGTAAAGCATGGCTTTATGGGAAAATGATAGTAGCATTATTGGTGGAGAGACTCTATCAGGAGGCGGAGTTTTTTTCCCCATGGGGGTATCCGTTATGAAGCACCAGCCTGTACAGGTGATAGTAGAAAAGACAGAGGCAATAGAAGTCCATGGCGTGAATTTGAATTTTGGTTTATGGTCGTGCAACACGTGATAGTTCCAAGGATTTCTATAAGTCAGGCTTTGGACGATTGGCATAAAATCAGAAATCAATTGAAGGAAAACAACAGAGAAAGGAAATTAAAAAGCGAAGTGTTATCCCGCTTTATTTAACAGTCATTCTTTGAGCGCTTATGGGGGTTACCCCCCTTCACCCCGTAAATCTCGCCCACGCTTTATCTATCGCGTTTGGGCTGCCGCCGACAAGACGGGGGATTATCCCCACGTTGGCGGCTTCGGGACTCCACCTTTACAATCCCGTCTGCATAAATATAGTATAATGAACTAAGTGGCACAGGTTGTAATCGGATAATGAATAACGAAGAGAGCTGGGGTAGATTAATACAGGAGTTTTTGCTCGAATGCGCCGACTCCATTGGCCTTATTGAGCGCGGCCTTCTGGAGCTGGAGACCAATCCGAAAAATAAGGGTCTTATAGACGATGTCTTCCGCCACACGCACACCGTAAAAGGCAACTGCCTGATGCTCGGCTTTACCAAACTTGAGGAACTTACACACTCGGCTGAAACCGTCATGGAGCTTCTGCGAGACGGCATGATTACTATGGACAGCGGCGTCAGCTCAACCCTGCTTGCTGTGGTGGACAGCGTTGTGGCTACCCTTAAATCCATTGAGAGGACGGGCACGGAGGGAGATGGCGATTACACAGAGCTGATGGGCAGACTTAACCACATTGCGGCAGCGGCGGCCATGTCGGCCGGGGCGGGTTTCAGTAAAAATACAGCGGCAGAGCCTCCAGACGGCGGCGGCTCAACATTCAACACTGAGGACTCATCATTAAACCTTGAAACTGTAACCCTGCCGATTTCGCGCCTCAATACCCTGATGAACGTAGTTGGCACAGTCCTTGTGACGTTTAATCAACTGCGCTACTCACTTACTCAAAATCGCGGCGATTACCACCAGCTCCTTGACACAATGGAACAGCAGATACAAAACCTCCAGGATGAGGTATTACAATACCGCCTCCAGCCGGTCGGGCATATTTGGAATACATTCCATCGCCTCGTAAGGGAGGTTGCCGTTGACTCCGGCAAGAAGGTCTATCTGCAGATGAAGGGAGAGGACACAGAGGTTGACCGCTCTGTACTCATATCGCTCAAAAATATACTTGGCCATATGATTCGCAACGCGATAGACCATGGAATAGAGCCGCCTGATGTGAGGCTCTCCCGCGGGAAACCCGCAGTGGGCAGGGTTTTGCTGTCAGGGGAGCAAAGACATGGCAACATATACATGGAAATCTCCGACGACGGTGCCGGGATTGACGTCGGCAAGGTCAGGGAAAAGGCGGTGGCGCTGGGGCTTCTCACCCCTCAGCAGGCATCTGCCATAGACGACGCCTCCGCGTTTAACCTGATTATGGAGCCTGGTTTTTCCACAGCCGACTCACTGAGCAAAATCTCAGGGCGCGGCATAGGAATGGACGTAGTCAAGAGTACTGTGGAAAAGGCGGGCGGTGTGCTCTCAGTCTCAAGCACTGTCGGCAAAGGGACATGTTTTTCTATACGCGTCCCCCAATCCATGGCAATCGTCCCTGTGCTGGTGGTTCGCTCAATGGATGAGCGATTCGCCATTCCGCAAGTAAACGTGATTGAACTGGTTTCTTTTTACGGCGATGAGGTAAGGGAAAAAGTTCAGATAAAACTGAACTCCCCGATGGTCAGCTCACGGGGGCAACTCATACCTATGGTAAGATTAAGCCAGATACAGGGGCAATATGGGGGTGGCGGAGGGCATGAACTGCTGTCAAAGGGGCAGTGCCATGTGGTTATGCTGCGGTCTGAGGGGGGTGAGTTTGGCCTTGAGGTTGATGGGGCGGAAGAGCTTGCCAATCTGGTCATCAAGCCGTTGGCCCGCATTTTTTCACATATAAACATACTGTCAGGCAGCGCCGTTATGCCTGATGGTACGGTGTCATTTCTGCTGAACATAGAGGAGGTCAGAAAAGAGGGCATGCGTTTGGAGTTGCCGGGTTAACATGGATTAAAATATAATTAATACAGGAGGATTATTATGCCGCAAAAAGCGATATTGATAGTAGATGACAGTTCACTGGCACGTATGATGGTAAAGAATGTTGTATCACAGGCGTTTCCCCGGTGGGAGATTATAGAGGCGGCAACGGCGGATGATGGCCTCAACAAAGTGAAAAACCGGCCGGTGGCGGCGGCCCTTCTGGATTTTAATATGCCGGGCATCAACGGGATAGATATGGCCGCAAAGCTGATGGAGTTAGACCCTAAGATAAGCATTCACTTAGTAACGGCTAATATTCAGGATACGATGCGCCAGCGGGCTGAGGCTATGGGGATAGGGTTTATAAAGAAACCCGTATCCAAAGACGACATCGTGAGGATAATAGGCACCCTTGATGGAGGGCAATAGCCGATGGAATTAAGCGAACTGGAACAGGACGCGCTCAAGGAGTTTTTCAATATGGGACTGGGGGTGGCCGCCGATTCTCTTAGTAAGATGGTCAAAAAGGAGATCCTGTTGTCGCTGCCGCAGCTCGCGGTGGTCAGCCATCGGGAGGCGGTCAAATTGATTGACCATAAGGATGATGAAAAGCTCGTCGCGGTAAGGCAAATCTTCCTTGGAGACCTTTGCGGGACGGCGCTGTTGATATTTCCGGGCTGCAAGAGCCTTGAGCTGGTCAGAACCCTGCTTGGAGACGACGTCCCGCTTGAGACGCTCACTGAGCTTGAGCAGGACACGCTGCTTGACGTGGGCAATGTTATCTTAAATGCCTTTCTCGGCAGTTTTACACAGATGATGACCGTCGAATTCGAATTTGAGGCGGCGGAATTCCTGAAGGCCGATTGCGAGTCCTTGCTTGACATATCCGCTCACAGATTATCATGCTCACAAGACAGCGAGGCAGACACCAGCCAGGCTTTTTTTCTTATGATGGACTTCAAAACGGCAGAAGATGGACTTAAGCACAACTCCCTGAGGGGATATGTAGTGTTGCTTTTTTCTAAAGAGGCGATGGTAACACTAAAACAGGAAATCGCAAGAATTATTGCCGGACTTTAGGATTAACCTTAGCAAATGGCCAAATTTGAATCAGATTTTTTATTCTCTATCCTGGACAAGAGCCAGGACGGGATTATCATTCTTGACGGGGAAATGCGCATTGTGTTTTGGAACCGCTGGATGGAAAAGACATCCCGCATCAGAAGAGCCGACGTAACAGGCATGGTTTTGACGGAGACATTTCCAGAGATTGCCGATACCCGTGTTATGCAGGGGATAGACAACGCCATTTCGCGCGGCCTGCCAACTATGCTGTCCCACAGATTGACCAACAGGCCGTTTCCCTTGTTTCAGCCCGCGCTGGACCCCCATGCCAGTGAACGCATGTGCCAGGCCATCCACATAAGCGGCATACGCCAAAAGGATAAGACATTTATGTGCGTACTGCAAATCCAGGACATAACCACTATGGTATCGCGAGAGCAACTGCTGCGCCACCAGACAGACCTGCTGGAGGCGGCCAAAGAGGCGGCCTTTAGCGCGAACAAGGCAAAGGGGGATTTCCTGGCCAATATGAGCCACGAGATACGCACCCCCATGAATGCCATTATCGGCATGACACACCTTCTTTTTAAGACCCCGCTGGATGAGAAACAATTGGACTACCTCTCAAAGGTGCAGTCATCGGCTAAGTCATTATTAGGGATAATAAACGACATTCTGGATTTTTCAAAGATCGAGGCAGGCAGGCTTGAAATAGAGAACATACCCTTTCACCTGGACGAGGTGCTGCATAACATATCTGATTTGATTACGATTAAGACCGACGAGAAGAACCTTGAGTTTTGTTTTTCTATCGCCAAAAACGTACCCTTAGTGCTGATAGGAGACCCGCTGCGTTTGGGACAGATATTGACAAACCTCGCCAACAATGCCGTTAAATTCACATCTGAAGGCGAGATAATTATACATATCGGGGCCGAACAGGTAACCGATGAGAGCGTTTATCTCCATTTTTCGGTAAAGGACACGGGGATTGGATTGACACGCCAGCAAATCGGCAATCTGTTTCAGGCATTTTCCCAGGCAGACACATCCACAACGCGGTACTACGGGGGTACAGGGCTTGGGTTAAGCATAAGCAAACGGCTGGTCGAGATGATGGGCGGCAGGATATGGGTGAAAAGCGAGCCGGGAGTTGGCTCTACGTTTCATTTCACCGCCCTCTTCACAAGGCAAAACGCGGAGAGACGCCGTTTCCGCCTGCCCAAAGATGAGTACGTGGGGCTGCGCGTTCTGCTTGCCGATGACAATCCCGCCTCACGTGATATTTTAAAGGATACGCTCTCGTCATTCTCTTTCAGGGTAACGCCGGTTGCTTCAGGCAAAGAGGCGCTGGCCGAATTGAAACAACAAGAGGACAATCCATACGATTTGGTATTTGTTGACTGGAAGATGCCCCAGATGGACGGCATTGAAACAATCATGGAGATAAATAAACTCCTCCCGCAAAGCAAAATTCCAAAGATTATAATGGTTACCGCGTATGGCAGGGAGGAGGTTCTTAACGCCGCCAAAGGCGTGCCAATGGATTCGTTTCTTATCAAGCCCGTAAGCCTATCTGTTATGTATGATACAATACTGTCCGTTTTTGGTGATGACGCCACGAGGACGGGTTATACATCTGCCCTGGCCGAGAAGGAAATCGAAGGGCTGGATAAACTCAGAGGGGCGCGTGTCCTTCTGGTAGAGGACAACGATATAAACCGCCAGGTAGCGACTGAACTGTTGGAGGCAAAGGGTTTTAGTGTGGAAACGGCGGTAAACGGGGCAGAGGCGGTGGCCGCAGTCTCTGCAAACACCTATCACGCCGTGCTGATGGACATTCAGATGCCGGTCATGGATGGCTACGAGGCAACCAGAGCCATACGCGCGAAGAAGGAATTCAGAGATATTCCCATTATAGCCATGACGGCAAACGTCCTCTCAGGAGACAGCGAGAAATGTATCGCCGCCGGAATGAACGACCATATAGGGAAACCCTTTGAACCTGCCGCACTCTACAGCACACTGGTACGCTGGATACAGCCCTGTGCGTTTTCATCAGAAGTGAGACAAGCGCCACTATGCCCTGCGGCCACTCCGAAAGCAATCCTGCCCTACGGCTTTCAGAAAGTTGACACAAAGAGAGGGTTAAGGAGGATTGGAGGCAATACTGCCCTTTATGTTAAAATGCTCAACGAGTTCAGGGACAAATACAGGGATTTTATGGTTGTGCTGAGAGATGGATTGTCAAAGGGCAGCCCGGATGTATATAGAATGGTTCATACTATGTCCGGCGTTGCGGGCACTATCGGGGCAGGAGACCTACATCAGGCCTCGCAGCGCCTCGAACGGGCGCTTAAGGAGACATTTAAAGATGGCGGGACGCCCGATTTAGAGCCGCTGACAGAGACGTTCCGGTTCAAACTTGAAGAGGTGATAGAAGACCTGTCAAGGCTTGGCGTGGTTAAAAATGTCGGCAAAGAGAGCAGTATCGACTGTGCAGCGCCGGATATACGGGTTGACGAGGCACTGATTGCCATGCTACAGAATTTGGCGGCGCTCCTTGAAAGCGGTGATTCAGAGGCCGCCATTGAGCTGGACGCCTTAAAAGCGATGCTGGCTGGCTATCCCAAAATCGAGGCTCTTGCTATAATAAAACAACAAATGGAAGACTACGATTATGATAAGGCGTTGGTGACACTTGCAATGTTTGCCCGGACGCTAAAAATTCAATTGCGGGAATAGGAGGAGGCACTTATGGAACAGGCGATGGAGCTAAGGCGGCCAACGATTCTTATTGTGGATGATGAGAAAACCAATATAGATGTACTTGTTAATCTGTTAAATGGGGAATTCCGTACTATTATAGCAAAAAATGCAGAGCAGGCACTGAAGCGTTTGGGGTCAAAAGAAGAGCAGGCCGATTTAATCCTTCTGGATATATTAATGCCGGAGATGGATGGCTATGAGCTTTGCCGAAGGATAAAAAACAATATACTTACTAAGAATATTCCCATTATGTTCATCACCGCGTTAAGCATGGTGGAGGATGAGGTCAGGGGATTTGAGATGGGAGCGGTTGACTATATTACAAAACCTTTCATAGCGCCTATTGTTTTGGCAAGGGTTCGTACGCATATTGAGTTAAAATTAAAAAGAGACTTGTGTGAGGCGCTGGCGATGGAGGACGGCCTTACTGGAATCCCAAATCGCAGGAGATTTGACGAGTTTTTAGAATTTCAATGGAACGCCATACAAAGGAGAAAAAACCCCCTATCTCTCATGTTAATTGATGTAGATTTTTTCAAGCGGTATAACGACAACTACGGCCACGGCGAAGGAGATGACTGCCTGAGGAAAGTCGCGCGCGCGTTGAAAGGGGCAGTGCCGAGGGCGATGGACTTTGTTGCAAGATATGGCGGTGAGGAATTTGCCTGCGTACTTCCTGATACTGACGCAGAGGGCAGTGTTGCGGTTGCAAAGCGGCTTGTCAATGCCGTGGCCGCCCTTCAAATACCGCATGAGTTTTCCGAGGCGGCAAGTCATATTTCCATAAGCATAGGGGTTTCCACAATAACGCCTCCCGTTTGGGGGGACGCATCACATTTGATAGAAACCGCGGATTTAGCGCTTTATAAATCAAAGGCCTCTGGCAGAAATAGGGTAAGCTCTATAGCATGTGAAAAGCCCCAATGTTAGAGGACGCCAAAATTATTATTTCAATTATTTTATAGTATATGTTATCATTCGTACCATGTTGAGGAAGGCTATACTGCCTGCTGCCGGACTTGGGACGAGGTTTTTGCCGGTTACGAAGGCCTCCCCTAAGGAGATGCTCCCTATTGTTGATAAACCGCTGATACAGTACTCTGTTGAGGAGTGCGAACGCTGCGGCATAAGGGAATTTATTATAATAACGGGTAAAAACAAGCGGGCAATTGAAGACCATTTCGACCAGTTTTCAGAGCTGGATGAGGTTCTGAAGCAAAAGGGCCTCAGCAATCTCATTGAGGAAATCCACAGGCATGACCAATCCGATTTTGCCTACATCAGGCAAAGCAGGCCACTTGGCCTTGGCCATGCCATATTGTGCGCGAAGGCCTTTGTCAAAGACGAACCATTTGCCGTCCTGCTCGGTGACGACATCATAGACCCCGAAGACACGCTTCTTATGGAGATGATAGAGATATACAAGAAGTACCGTTCCCCTGTGATAGCGCTTCAGGAGGTGCCCGACGATGAGGTATCGAAATACGGTATAATTGATGGCGAGACTGTCACAGATTTCGGCCCCCACAATATCCCAAAACAACTGTATAAGATAAACGCCCTTGTGGAAAAGCCAAAGAAAGAGGACGCCCCGTCTAATCTGGCCGTCATAGGCAGGTACATCCTGACATCGGACATCTTTGAAGCCCTCGAAGCCATCAAACCAGGCAAAGGCGGTGAGTATCAGCTCACCGACGCCCTTAATCTGCTCCTTTCCAGCCGTGTTGTCTACGGCTACCTGTTTAAGGGCAACAGATACGACGCCGGCGACAAATTCGGCTTCCTTAAGGCCACCATAGAGCTGTCTCTGAAACGGCCGGAGTTTTCCGAGAATTTGAAAAACTACCTTAAATCTCTGACCGCGGGACTTTGAACCCTGATTATGTAATGCAACCGGCAGCACGCCGGACATAGGCCAGAAATAGGTGGCACATCAGGTGGCACATCGCATAAAATTGTTCCTGTTTTTGGCTGTAATCATCGTCTTTGTCCTGATTGCACGGGTACCGCCAGGCTGCTTCTCCGATACCCTGCCCTCTGCCCTACCCTCGCACACCCTGCCTCTCACCGTTGATGACGTCATAAGATTAACTATCGAAAAAAATACGGGAATAGAGGCCGAAGGCTATAATCCCAAAATCTCTGAGGCCGATATCCTCGTCAACAAAGGGGAATTCGACCCTTCCCTGAATCTTGGCCTGGACGAGACGTATGACAGACAAAAGCAATCCCTTGATATAAACAGTACGGCAGAGGGGCAAATAGACTATAACGTTTCATTATCCGGCAAGGCCGTAACAGGCACCTTGTATGAGCTGAAGTGGCAGAATTACAGGTACAACGGCAACTCTCCATTTCTGAACCTGTATTCATATTACTCGTCGGGATTGTCTCTGACATTAACGCAGCCGCTTTTAAAGGGTTTCGGGGTTGACATACAACTGACGAACCTCAACGTGGCGAAAAACACGCTCCAGATGAAAAAACACGCATATGGCGCGGCAGTCGTTGCGAAGGTCTCTGAGGCCGTCAAAGACTACTGGGACCTTGTCTCGGCGAGAAAAAACATAGAGGCCGCCGCAACCGCCCTGACCCTGGCCCAACAGACCTGCGACGAGGTCAACGCCCGTATCAAGGCGGGCATGGCTGCCCCTGTGGACATTTATTCTGCCGAGGCCGAGACGGCAGTAAGAGAAGAGGCCGTCCTGGAGGCGGAGAAAAACGCCAAAAACGCCGAGAACACGCTCAAAGGGATTATGAATATCGAGCTTACCGGCACACGCCTTGAGACCGTATCAAGGCCGCCTGACCCTGCCCTGCCCCTGCCTCTGGAGTCCATTGTGCAACAGGCGTATCAGAGCCGCCAGGACTATCAGCAAGCACTCTTGAACAAGAAAAACAAGGAACTCCTCGCAAGCTACTATAAAAACCAACTGCTGCCTGACCTCAATGCCGTGGCCAGCTACGGGCAGTCCGGCCTCAACGGGCAGTATCACAGCACGATAGACGACCTTACGTCAGGCAATTATTTTTCATGGAAATTCGGCCTCGTGCTGAACGTCCCTATCTTCAACTGGAAAAACCGCGGCAATCTGATGAAGGCCGACTTCGAGGCAAGACAAGCCGACGCCGCGCTGAGGGAAATCAAAAAAACCATTGAACTTGAGGCCACCGGGGCATACAACAACCTTACTTATGCGATAAAAAAAATAAAGGCGGCGGGGAAATCCCTCTTAGCGGCGGAAAAACTGCTTGAAGCTGAACAGGGAAAATTCAGGGCTGGCCTTTCGACACTGAATGATTTGTTGAAATTCCAGCGCGACTACGCCGCCGCTGTCTATGACGAGGCAAAGTCCAGGGCCGACTATGCGAAGTCCCTCGTTGAACTCAACAGGGTTCAGGGGCTGCTACCATGATTGCCGGGACTACCGCCCTGATCTTTGTCGTGGCCGTTATTCGGCTCATCGAAATTATACCTCTCTCTGATTATAAACACTGGCCGGTGCTTGACCTCCATATAAATCTTCCCGACATACTCGCTTAAAATCCCTATGAACATCAACTGAATCCCGCCAAAGAGGTAAATCGGCAGCACAATTGAGGCCCAGCCGGGTATGGCGATGCCTTTGAGCTTACTTGCTATCGTCCATAACCCCAACATGACGGCGGCAATAAAATTTACAAACCCCAGCACGAAGGCAATCCTGAGCGGGAAATTGCTAAACGACGTTATCCCCTCAACGGCAAACGAGACCATCTTCTTAAGGGGGTATTTTGTCGTGCCGGCAAAGCGCTTCTCCCTCTTGTAGGTAACAATAGAGTGTTTAAACCCCATTGCGGGAAACATCCCCCTGAGAAACCTGTTTACCTCGCCATATCTCTGAAACGCGTCAAGGGCCGCCCTTGATAACAGCCTGTAATCGGCGTGGTTGTATATGAGATTAACCCCCATCAATGTCATAATCTTATAAAATGCAAGGGCTGTGGCGCGCTTAAAAAAAGTGTCCTCCTGCCTGTTGTCCCTGACTCCATAGACGATGTCCGCCCCGCCTTCGCACCTTTTTATCATCTCCTCAATAATCTCCGGCGGGTCCTGAAGGTCGGCGTCCAAAGATACGGCCATATCGCCGCTGGCATGGTATAAGCCAGCCGTCAGGGCTGGCTGATGCCCAAAGTTGCCGCTGAACGAGATGGTTTTAACATGTTTATCTTTCATTGCAAGCCTCTTCAGCGCTGAAAGCGTCCCGTCTGACGAACCGTCATCAACATAGATTACCTCATAGTCGTCTATCAGGGCTTTTTCCACGTATGCCCTCATGAGGGTATCTAAACGCCTGTAAACCTCATCAATTACCTGTTCCTCGTTAAAGCACGGGATGACAACACTCAGCTTCACAGGGCTTTACCTCCATTTTTGAACATTCTCAGTTGCGCAGGTTGATGTTGCATTTCCCATATTTTTGCGTATTTTACAAACGTATAAAACCCATATAAAACCGCCAGAATAAACCCATGTATGCCGTCGAGAAACCCAAACCTCAGGAAATACATCTTTATAAATGTCGCAATTGGACGTATGGCAAGCGAGACAACACCCGCGCTCCCTGTGGCTTTTTCCTTTGCTGATAGGGTTGAGTAGTTGTCCATCTTGGCGATGAACTCAGGGATGCTATCATATGTGTAGTGCTCAATGGGATGCTTCAGGAAACCCGTCTTGCCATTTACGACAACCTTTTCATGTACTTGCCTCGGCTCAAGCCTGCCCTTTTCTTTTTTAAACAACCGAAGTGTGTAGTCCGGCCTCCAGCCGCCGTGCTTTATCCAGCGGCCTAAGAAAAAATTCTTTCTGGGGCAATAAAAGCCGTCAAGGGCAGTATCCTTGAGCGCGGCAGAGATTTCATCCACCAACTCCGGCGTGAACCTCTCGTCAGAGTCAAGGATGAATATCCACGGGCCTACGGCCAAATCCACGGCCGCCTGTTTTTGAGCGGCAAACCCCTGCCACTGCCTTGTATAAACCCTGTCCGTATATCTTTTGCATACCTGCACCGTGTCGTCTTCGCTTTCGGCGTCAACGACGACTATCTCTGAGGCCGTGGCCGCACTCTCAAGGGCCGCCTCTATACGGTACTGCTCGTTTTTTGTCACAATTACTACGGAAACTCCTCTCATAAGCCGACAGACTTCCTCCATTTCAGTTATGGACCACCACCGTCAATTATAGAACGTTACCCCAAGAAAATCAATTATACGTTCAGCCCTTTTTTCGTATGTGAAGTTTTTAACGAGTGCCTGTCCTGCCGCGGCCATTTTTTCTGCCACATCGGGGTTGTCTGTAAGAATTCTTATGGCAGCGGCCAGGGATTGGACATCGCCGGGCGTAAAGAACACCGCGTCTTTGCCGTCGGTTAGAATCTCCCTTATGCCGGGTATATCCGATGCGACAATGGGGCAGCCTGATGCCATATATTCAAACATCTTCAGCGGCGATGAGTACATAGACACTGACTCGGCGAGATTCGGGACGACGGCAATCTTTGCCTCCCTCATATATTTCAGGACTTCGGTGTGGCTGAGCTGCCCAACAAAATTAACCCGCCCCGACAGCCCCAGAGAATCAGCCAGCCCTCGCAGTTCACACAGTCTCTTTAGCCCCTGTCCACCACCGGCCACAACGAGTGTCTCGCCGGTAAGGCGTCCCATCGCCTCAATAAGCAGGTCAATCCCCTTCCAGCGGTAAAGCCCTCCGGCATAAAAAATATATCCCTGCTGCCGCTTCCCATATGCCAGAGCAGTGTCAAACATATCGCCCCTGACGGCGTCCGGAATAGTTATTGACTGTATGCTATCCAGCGAAAACATCGTAACGAGGTCGGCGCGCAGCCTCTCAGTGATGGCGACAACCGCCCCTATGCCCGCATAAACACTCCTCTCCCGCCGTGCCATGCGCTGCCGCTTTTTTATCTTTTCAGTAGTAAGATGAAAAATCTCATGTGCCTCAAACACAACCGGCATCCGGTGAAACCACCTCAGACGCAGGAGAAACCGCGCCGTCTTCAGGTGCCTTACAAAGATTACACCGCCTTTCTTATCCTGTTGCCACAGATACCACACAAGGGCAACGTTAAAAACCATTCCAATGGAAACTCTCCCACCCTCTTCCTTTCTTATCATTGGCAGAAATACGATCTCAAGATTGGGGTGGGGGCTGAGGCCGTAATGGTTTAAAAGAGCCTCATCCTCCGCCCGCCCTTTTAAGCAACTGCCGCGGCCGGTTATCAGTTTGACGGCAGCGCCGGCCCTGGCAAGTGCATGGGTGGTGTTTATGATTTGAATAAACCGTGCCTGCGGAAGTAACATCAACTCAGGGACAGGATAAAAAATAGTCATGAGTCTGAACTGCCGTCTCTTTGAGGCACGCGCACCCCTGCCATAAAGCCGGTTAGGATAGAAAACAACATGCCGGTTTCGTGATGGAGGGTGGTGTCGAAAATCCCTCCGACAAAAATTACGAGGGCGGCGCCAAGGGCCGCGTATTTTATTTCCTGTTCAAATGCCCCGCCACTGATACTAAGCCACCTGCGAATGAAACCAATGCCGATGGCAAGGAGCGAACAAAGCCCGGCAGCCCCGCTTTGAACGGCCGCGTTGAGATAGACGCTGTGGGCGTCGTAAATGCTCCTGCCTCCCTCTATTGTGGCCGGAAATGTATATTTGAAATTATTAAGCCCTGTGCCCAATGCCCGCGTCTGTGCTATAACCTTAACCGCGTAGTTCCATATATAAAACCTGCGTATGAGGGAATCCCCCGAAGAGAGCTTTGTCCACATGGGTTTAAACACGTACGCCGCAAAGATGGCAAAGACAGCAAATCCAGCCGCCAACGCCTTCGATATAATTGATCCTCGTTTCGCCAACGCAACGATGGCCAAAAAAATAAACAAAGTAACAAAGGCAGCCCTCATTGTTGTCATCACGGTAGCCGTTATTGTTATAAAAAGCAAAAACACCGCCGCCACCCGCATAGCTTTTGTCCTGATGCCAGAGAAAACGATAGTTCCAATAAGGGCGTTTGAGACTATTATCAGATACATGGCGGTGTAGTTATAGTGTCCGAGCATGTGCAAATCAAGGGGCTTATGAAACCGAAAGGCCTCCACAATGCCAAAGACGGCCATGGCCGCCGTAGCTGTGTACAGACATCGCAATATCGTGGCGATACGCCTTCCCCCGGCCAGAGAGGCGGCGATAAAAAATAGCACGGCGATGCGCGTAACATCTTTCAGCCCTTTGAGATACTCAAGGGCGTCCGAAGCGAACAAACCGCTAAAAACAGAGGTAAGAAAAAACGCAATAAAGCCATATTCCAGCAGCCCCAGGTGAATGCGAACCTCCCGCCTGTAAAGCTGAATAAAAAAGACCGGTATCATAAAACCGTACAGGGCTATCAGCTTGACGCTCTCGGAAAACACCAGAGACACGACAAAGGCGATAAACGCGACATACTGTATATTTTTCAGAGTCTCTTTAAGCGGCAAACGCATTTGGCATATTATAATATATTCCGGCATAATATGTTTCAGCCGGAGTTCTGAGGCCAGGGCAATCGCATTTGAAAAAAATCAGAAGATACCTATGCAATAATTCCGGCTTTGTCCCTTGCCGTCATT
>NZ_JBJUSG010000075.1:0-17903 GCF_046044395.1 Candidatus Magnetominusculus dajiuhuensis
ATAGGACATTTCTATTTTGGTAAGAATAGGACATTTCTACTTTGGTACGACAAGGCCAAAGTAAAAATTTGTTATTTAAAGCCGAATTATTTTACAATAGCGTCGGGTTTATGGTATCTGTCCGCACAGATTTACAGTGAGGACAGGGGTCGCAGTGGTGGATAAGTTTGATAAGAGAGGCTCACTGAGGCCTCAACGGAGTGTGGCAAGCGCATGAAACACACAAGGGATGTCGAATCGGGCAGGCTGCTCACCTTTCTCACCCCATCGTCAATAACCGGGCCATCACGGTACGTGCGTCTGAAGGTAACGATTGTCATCCTTCTTGTGACTATCTCCATTGTGTTTCTTTTGATCGTGTTTTTCGTGAGCCATTTTTGGCTCCAGAGATTCTTAAACGAAGAGACGCAGAATCAGACAAGATGGCAAATGGAAACCACAAAGAACTCAATTGAGTTTTTTATCAATCTGAAGATCTCCGCACTGCGTTTTCTTGCCTCCGGGTATCAATTCGAGCAGCTCCTGGACCAAAAGGTGCTTTATTATCTGTTCAGTGATTTCAAAAAAGACTTCGGCGACGCCGTTGATTTGGGGGTCATAGACTCCATGGGGATAATGCGCTCCTACGCCGGCCCATATAATCTGAAGGACAAGAACTATTCTGACCAGGACTGGTTCAAACAGGTAGAGGTGCAGGACGTATGTGTAAGCGAGGTGTTCATGGGCTACAGGGGAACTCCGCATTTCGCTGTTGCCGTAAAGACCACTATACCAGAGACCAACGGGTTTTGGATACTACGCGCCACCGTAGAAATCAAAACCCTCCAGTGGTTAATCTCCACCATCAATCTCAAGGTCAACGACGACGCCTTTATTATCACACCCAAGGGCGTTTTGCAGACACCTTCAAGGTTTCATGGTGACGTCCTGAAAATCTCTGATATAAAAATGCCATACCTTCAGCATGGCATTAATGTCTCTGAACAGGAACTGCCTGACGGTACGCCGTTCATCTATGCCTACACTTACATAAAGGACTCACCGTGGATACTGGCCGCTATCATACGGTCAAAGGCGGAGACATCCGCCGCTAAATCTTTTCTCAATCAACTGATTACGATATTTATTGTAAGCATCCTGGTTATTATCGTAATAACCCTTAAAATGGCGCACTCAATGGTAAACTGGATAAGAGAGGCAGACGAGAAGAGTCAGGAGGCGCTGTCCGAGATAGAGCACTCCGGAAAGCTGGCCTCCATAGGGCGCCTTGCCGCCGGAGTTGCCCATGAGATAAACAATCCACTATCAATAATCGGGCAGCGCGCCGGACTGATAAAGGATATCCTTGAGATGTCAGAAGAGGGCAAATCCCATGATTTTGCCGCCATGATAGACGATATGAAAACCAGGGAAAAGTTCATCAGCCTGACAAACGGGATAGTTGACGCGGTAAATCGCTGCCGCACTATAACACACAGGCTGCTGGGATTTGCCCGCCGCATGGATGCGACTTATGAACTTATAGACCTTAATGAGACCATCTTAGAGGTGCTTAGCTTTCTGGATAAAGAAATCCTCTTCAGAGATATTAAATTGGTGCGCAATCTTGCCTCTGACCTACCTCAGATAAAGACAGACAAGGGCCAGGTTCAGCAGGTTTTCTTAAATATAATAAATAACGCCGTTGATGCCGTGGCAAGGGAGGGAGTCATAGAGCTGTCCTCAGAGCAAAAAGACGCCCAGACTGTTGCCGTCTATATCAGCGACAACGGCAAAGGCATTCCAAAGGCCCACATAAAGCATATATTTGAACCCTTTTACACTACGAAAGAAAAGGACAAGGGCACGGGACTTGGCCTTTTCATATCATACGGGATTATTAAAAAACTCGGCGGCAGCATTCGCGTCAACAGTGAAACAGAAAAAGGGACGACTTTTGTAATCGAACTGCCCCTACATTCCAATGAGGAGGGAAGTAATGCCGCAGACTAAGCTGCTTATAATTGACGACGAAGAGGACTATGCCTCGGCGCTTGCCGAGCGCCTCAATCTGCGCAATTTCGAGGCCGCCGCGGTGTATGAGGCAAAAGAAGCGCTGGCGGCAGTTGAGATTAATCACCCGGACGTTATTCTCCTTGACCTATGTATGCCGGGCATGGAGGCCAAAGACATGATAAAGGCCATAAAGTCGGTCGCCCCGGAAGTTGAAATTATCATAGTCTCAGGCCATGCCCTTCCCGCCGCGGAGATAAAACAAACCGCCTTAGTTAAGCCCATTGAGATAAAGGAATTAATCGAGAAAATCAACAAGGCCGTTTTAAAAAAACAAGGAGCACTATGATGGCACGGGAAACAGGTATTCAACGGCATCTGGCGTTTATAGGCAAGGTAATCTCCCTCTATACCCATGAACAGAAAAACCACCTCGCAATCATCAACGAATCAGCCGGCCTTCTCGGTGACATGCTGCAATTCTCCGAAGAGATAAAAGAGTTGCCACAGGCCAGGCAGATGCTCGATATAATAAAGTCCATTGACGCGCAGATAAAAAGATCCTCTGAGATGGCAAAATATCTCAACGCCTTTGGCCACAGGATGGACAGCCCAACGGCCTCGTTTAATGTCAACGACTGTGTCGGAGAGGTTCTTGTCCTGTTAAACAGGCTTATAGCCCAAAAGCGGATAACGTTCAAGGCCGATTACTCCTCTGGTCTGCCGCCAATAACCGGCAATCCATCAAACCTCCAACTGCTTGTCTTTATGGCCATGCAAGAGCTTGTAACTGTGATGCGGGAAAATACATATATTCTTGTTAAGACATTCAGTTCAAATAATTCGACGATAATCAGAATCACCCCAGAAGGGTTAGACGCCCCCGTTGACTTCACGGAACAGTCGGACTATTTCAAGCCGGTACGCGCGGTGACGATTAACGGCAGCGGGATAGATATTATAATACCCGTAAACTCCCATTAAGTTAACTCCGATAGAGGGTTCTCTGTTTTTACTTGAAGGGGTTAACTACATAGGCAATTAGTGTGGCGGCACCAGTTACCAGCCCCGCGTCTCTATTATGCCTTGTATCTTCTTTTTGAGATTTTCATCTACGATTACCGCTTTTTTGTGTTTAGCGCCACCTATTTTTTCGAGAAGGATGTTCATATCCACGGGTTTTTCCATAAAATCCACCGCACCTCCCTTCATGGCCTCCACGCCCTTTTCCAGTGTTGCGTGCCCTGTAAGGATAATCACCTGAAGGTCGGGATTGTCCTGCTTTATCCTATGAAGCACCTCGATGCCGTCCATGCCCGGCATCGTCAGGTCGAGCACTATGGCGTCGAAGTCCTTTTCGCTGATCTTTTTCAGGGCGTCCGCGCCCTGAGTCGTGCTGTCTATTCGCAGCCCCCTTGCCTGAAGCCTCTTTGAGAGCATTTCAAGGAATTGTTCCTCGTCATCTACTATCAATACGCTTGCGTTAAGCTGTTCCGACACCTGACAGACCTCCTTTGCCACCATGACACGCGCATGGCAAACACACTTATAGGCCGTGCTATCTCCACACCTGCCTTATCCTACACAACAGGGGCTGGTTAAGTCAACGCCCCGAATCCACCTTCAAAATCAAAGGTGGCATCCATTTTATGTTTTTGGGGGATTGTTTACGAGGGGTTTAGGGTTTATTCCCCTTAAAGCCTCTTAATAAAAGAATTTTTAACAACCCTAACGTCACATGAAACCGCAAAATCCATATACACCGGCAGCCCCCCTAATGAGGTCATCCCCCTTCATCTTTAATTCTTTGCGTTTACCCTGCAATCTTACTAAGACAATGTGTTATACACAATCAAACTTCCCGCTGGCCAACTTTTGTTGGCGTGTATTTCTGAAATATAATAAAATATCAATCAATACCATTAAACCATTCATAACGTATAAATAGCTGACATAGTCAAAGCAATACAGGAACTTATGGATAAATCCTGATAGGTATCCAATGAAAATGACAAACAAAAACTGGATACTTTTCCCTTCATTTTTCCCTGATTTGTATGATTTATATATCGAAAAAGGCCAAGCGCAACCAAAACATAACAGCATCATTATCTCAAATATGCTCATTTGCAGCCTCCTTATTCCTGTTGTCAGGGCAAACCATTCGAAACCGGATGACGCTTCTTAGCCCCCATAAGAAAGACATTCACAGAACCTGTTTTCTACCGGGCGCAGTCCGATGTCAGGCCCTTGATTTTCTCTATCGCATGGGGCAGGATATCAAGTATTGCGGCCAGTCCTTCCCTCACTGCCTTTACGCTTCCCGGCAGGTTTACTATCAACGCGCTGCCCCGTGTGCCAGCCGTTGCCCGTGAGAGCATAGACCGGCGTGTTGCCTTAAGGCCTTCGGCACGCATCGTCTCCCCTATGCCCGGCACTTCCCTTTCTATCACCTCAAGCGTGGCATCGGGTGTTACGTCGCGGGGAGAAAGCCCCGTCCCGCCCGTTGTTATCACAAGGTCAACCTTTTCAGACATCGCAATAAGCCGCGCCTTTATTTGCTCCTTCTCATCAGGGATTATCTCAGTGAAGAGGATTTCAGCCCCAATACCCCTTAATAATTCGCACACGGCAGGGCCGCCCTCGTCCACGCGCTGCCCGACAGCGCCCTTGTCGCTGATTGTCAATACCGCCGCGGTTACTGCCATAGAGTAAGACATCCGTGTGCCCGCGGGCAGCGTTGGAAGCGGGATGCCCTGTCTATGTTGCCGTTCCTTTCGCTCACTCCGCATTTTAACACATCCCCACAAAATATGAACAGTATTTAGTGGACGGTTTATGATACACTTGTGCCTCTCGATTCTGCTATAATCGGGGAGTGGCGATGAGGTGAAAAATGACAGACTCAAATAAACATATGAATATAACTGAATTAACCCACGTTATTATCATATGTGTGCTTGGTATTATTTCGTATCACAATACTTTAGGTGCCCCTTTTACGTTCGATGGGTTTAGTAGTATTGTAGAAAACAAATACGTAAGGGATCTTCATTACTATTTTAATTTACATATGATCTCACATGGAGAGTACGGTTTTAGGTCAAGATACGTTGGGTATTTTACTTTTGCTCTTAATTATTGGGTTAGTGGGCTTCATGTCATGAGTTATCACGTTGTTAATATTTTTATACATATTAGTAACGCGTTGCTGTTGTACAGAATGATTCATTTGATAACAAAAACCCCATTTTTTTCGGATTTTACTGAACATAAATCCATAGATACATTAGCATTTTTCGCCTCCGCATTTTTCGTAGTCCATCCCATTCAAACCCAGGCAGTAACGTATATAGTCCAGAGATTTGAGTCCCTTTCGACAACTTTTTATTTGGTTGCCATAATTTATTACATAAAATTAAGGACGAATTCAACGGGCAGATGTGTTTTCTGTTTTATTGCCTGCTTTGTCTCATCAATTCTTGCGATGAAAACGAAGGAAATAGCCTTTACTATACCAATAACAATAGCCATGTTCGAGTTTTTATTTATTACCGGGAAATCTAAAAAAAGATTATTCATTCTATTACCAATTATTTTATTGGTCTTATTAATTCCCATGACTCTTGTCAATGGAGATATATCGCGTCTTTTATATTCGTATAGCACTGCAAAGACTATAAAGATGTCTCATTATAATTACGTTATTACCCAGTTTCCCGTTATGCTGACTTACTTTAAACTGTTATTTATTCCAACAAATCTGAACCTTGATTACGACTATCCAATTTATACAAGTTTTTTTCAAATTAAGGTGTTAGCTGGTTTTGCCACTGTTGCGTCTTTAATTACGATTGCGTTTTATTTCATTTATCTTTCACAAAAAATCGAGGGAACGGCAAGATATTACCTACGGCTGTTCAGCTTCGGAACGCTTTGGTATTTCATTACCCTTTCAGTGGAATCTGGCTTAGTGCCCTTAGATGATACAATATTTGAACACAGGCTGTATCTGCCGTCCATAGGCTTTTTTATAGCCATATTTTCAATATTAGAGGCATTCCCGATAAATAAACGAATAAGTATCTTTTTTTCAAAGAAAAGGAAAGAGGTTGTGTTTGCAATCCTGATTATATTTTTATGTATTGCAACGGTTCAAAGAAATGAGGTATGGAAAAGTGACGTGACTTTGTGGGAAGACACGGTAAAAAAGAGCCCTGATAAATGGAGATGCCGGTATATTTTAAGCAAGGCATACATAGCCGCGGGAAGGATTGAGGACGCTATGGCCGAAGTGGAAAAGGCCTTGTTCCTCTCGCCGGAGAGTTTCAAATCGTATAGTAAAAACGGCATTATTTATTTAAAGCCATCGTCGAAATATAACGGGACATGAGCCTGTGGGCTGCACAATAGTAATCACGCCTGCCATCTAATGCCACTAATCGCCAGTACAGCCGTGGACTACTATTTTATCTCCCGGCATGATAACGCCACCTTCAATGACTCGCACGAAAATCCCCTCAGAGGGCATAACGCAATCCCCTGCCTGATAGTAAATCGCGCATCTGTTGTGGCACTCCTTGCCGATTTGGGTTACCTCGACCCTGACGGTCTCTCCGATAGACATCCTGGTACCGATGGGCAGTGTGGGAAGCGGCATGCCCTCGGTTGTAATGTTCTCAGCGAAATCGCCGCAATCCACGTCAAGGCCAACCGCCTGCATTTTTTTTATGCTTTCAATGGCAAGCAGACTGACCTGCCTGTGCCATTGCCCACTGGCGTGGGCGTCGCCCTCTATGCCAAAGTTCGTTATCAGCACGGCCGTTTTAACGGGCGACTTTCTCTCGCCCTTTTCTTTGCTCGTGTTTACTGAGACTATTTTGCCGTTTCTTTCGCTCACGATGGATTTTAACACACACCCATAGAATATAGACAGTATTTAGTGGATAATTTATGATACAATTGTGTGTCGGGATACTGCTATAATAGAAGCTGACTAAAACTATGAGGGTGGGACTATTATGATGAGGGTGGGACTATTATGACGAAAAAAACGTTGCCGTACGCTATATGTGTTGTCTTGTGCCAGTTATTGTTCATTTTGCCGTTTGTTAGCGGCGTATGTGGGGCGGATGAGCCACTGAGGCCGCTTGCCGACAAGACCGTCAATTTTTTTCAACCATTGGCGCTTAAAATCGAAACTGTTAAAGGGGATAGCGTTACCCTCGCGGGGGAGTCCTCAGAGAAGGCCGTAAAAGGCACAAGATTCGATGTCTTTAGCGAGGGCGCTGTCTTCTATCACCCTGTCACAAACGAGCCGCTTGGGCATTTCGAGAGCCACATCGGCTCAGTTGAGATAACTGGCGTGAAGTCCAACGGCACCGTGGAAGCACACCTCATAAAAGGCACACCGCATAAAGGCGACATCGCGCGTCTGTCAAAGTCAAAGGTCAAGGCTCTGTTCTATCAGGACAAGTCCGTCAACTGGTTCCTTGGCGATGTCTACTACAGGCTGCTCAAACAGAGCGGGCGCTTCGAGCTTATTGATACGGCCATTGCCGCCGAAAACACCGACGCGCTGTTTGAGGAAGCAAAAAAGCTGGGTGCCGATGTGCTCATCCTGGTTGAAGGTTCAAAGAAAGACGCGATTGCGGATGAGGACAGCTATTTAAAGCAACGCATCTTCTGGGTCTCTGACCGTAAGGAGGTTTTTTCGGATACCGCCGCGATCTCTGAGACCTATCTCCAGGAAATACTTGCCTCCGCCGACATATTTCTGTCCGTGTTGAACGACCCTGTCCTTACGTATCACATGCCCATCGCGTACGACCTTATGACAATAGGCAACCTTGACGGTGGCAGCGGGGTTGAGCTTATCTTCAGCAGCGGCTCTGACCTGGCCGTTTACAAGCCCGGCGTTGATATGAACAAGATAATGGAACTCAAGGGCGACAGGATGAGCGATAACGTATATGTGGATGTTATTGATATAAACAAAGACGGCAAAGACGAGATAATCGTAACCTCAATGGCCTATGACGGCGCAAGGGCGTTTATCTATGGCGTTGAGGGCGGCCAGCTCAGGGAGTTGTGGAAGGCCCACGGCTTTTTAAGGGTATATAACAATAAACTCCTGTTTCAGCGCTACACGGCCAGTGAAGGACAAAGCGGCGATGTGCAATACATAGTCTGGGACGGCTCTTCTTTTAAGGAAGAGGGAAAGATAAAGCTGCCGCGCGGCATTAATCTGTATGATTTTGTGAACCTTGAGGCCGCCGCGGGGGATGTTAATAAGAAATCAGAACCTGTGATGTTATATTACGATGTCTTTAACCATCTCACTGTGAAGGACTCAGCGGGGACAAGTATCTGGCGGAGTAAGGGCAATATGGGCGGCTTTTCAAGGGAGTACACGATACCCGGCCCTACTATCATAACAGAAGGAAGCAAATGGCATATAAGCGATAAGATGTATTTGTTTCACAATAAAGGCGTTGCTATCAGGAGGGTGCCGCTTGCCCTGACCTCTGTGTCATTGGGTTATAAGAAATCATATATAATGAGCTATGGATTTAACGGTATCTCTGTCGAGGAGAACGCCCTTGTTGGCGCGATATCGGGAAATATAATAGACTATACGATATACAAGGACAGGATATATGTGCTGGCGAGGCCAATACTGGGACTCAATCTGTCTGGTATGCTTAAGGGAGAAAATCCCCTTACTACGAACCTGTTTGTATATAAATTGCTATAGAGGCGGAGGTGTAATTGACAGACCATACCATACCAAAACATGTGGGTATAATCATGGATGGTAACGGCAGATGGGCAAACCAGCGTGGTATGCCGCGCGTGGAAGGCCACCGCAAAGGCGCTGGCAGGACAAAAGAGATAATTGAGGCCGCCGCCGACATAGGTATTAAGACCCTCACCCTCTATGCCTTTTCCATAGAAAACTGGAAGAGGCCGCACGATGAGGTTATAACGTTGATGGACCTGCTTGATTTTTATCTTAAAACCGAGATAGAAGACCTGCTGAACAAGGGATTGGTCTTTAAGGTTATCGGCAATAAGGAAAAACTCCCCGACAACATACAATATCTGGTGGAAGAGGCGCAGCGTATCACAGGTGGCAACAAGGGCATGAACCTGATGATGGCCATCAGCTACGGTGGCAGGGATGAGATAGTCAGGGCGGTGAAGAAGTTTATCGAAAAGGGCGGCGATATGGACGAGGTAAATGAAGAGTCATTTGAGGAGAACCTTGACACGGGAGGTGTTGCGCCAGTAGACCTGATTATAAGAACAGGCGGCGAAAAGAGGATAAGCAATTTTCTGGTCTGGCAGGCGGCGTATGCAGAGTTGTTTTTCACCGATACGCTGTGGCCAGATTTTACAAAAGAGGAATTCATGTATGCCATTGAAGACTACAAGCTCCGTCAGCGGCGCTTTGGTATGATTCCCGATAAGGCTGAAACATAGGCAGATGCTCTTAAAAAGACTCATTGTTGCCGCAATACTATTGCCGCTTTTGTACGCCTATATTATGTACCTGCCGGATTACTATTTCCTGGTGCTGATGTTTTTTGCGGCGTTTATCTGCATGGAGGAATTCCTCTCTATGTACGGCATAAAAGAACTCCCCCGGCATGTGTTTTCTGTGGTTGGATTAATTCCCCTGTATATGACATATGAATATAACGAGATACCGGCCTATGTGTTTGCCGCTATGTTCATGGGATGTGCGACTATTCGGCTGTTTGGCCACAAGGGGCCGGACAACGCCCTGTTTGATATAGCCCCGTTTCTGACCGGCTTGTTTTACATTCCGGTGTCTTTGAGTTATTTTATAAAACTCAGGGCGGTTGCCCCTGAGGTTGTCCTGTTCCTGATGTTTGTTATCTGGGGCGCGGACAGCGCCGCCTTATACGTCGGCAAGGCGGTAGGGCGCAGGAAGCTCTATGAGCGTATCAGCCCAAATAAGACTATCGAGGGGGCTGTGGCCGCGCTCATAGGGGGCGCTGCCTCGGCGGTAATATTAAAAATCGGCTTCAAATTCCAGATTAGTTATCTGACAACCATAGTTGCGGGAATAGTGATGGGGGTTTTGGGCATCATAGGCGACCTGATTGAGTCAATGTTCAAAAGGGAAAGAAATATTAAGGACTCAGGGAGTTTCCTCCCGGGGCACGGCGGGATACTGGACAAGGTTGACGGTATGCTTATCGCCGCCCCTGTGCTGTATTATCTGATACTGCTTGTTAATGTACATTAATGAATAGCGGCATAAAATATATTACACTGTTGGGAAGCACTGGCTCGATAGGGCGTAGTGCGCTTGAGGCCATTGCAAATTCAGGCGGCAGGTTCAGGGTAGTCTCCCTTGCCGCCAATAAGAGTGTCGAACTGCTAAAGCGGCAAATCCTTGCCTTCAGGCCAGAGATAGTGGGTGTGGGGGACGAAACGAGTGCCGCGCAACTCAGGCAATGGGCCAAAGACTCCGGCGTTACCGGCATTGACGGCCAGAAGCTCAATGTCCTCAGCTCACAGGAGGGCGTTTGCGAGGCGGCGGCATACGAAAAGGCGGACTTTGTTATATCAGCAATAGTGGGGGCCTCCGGCCTTAGGCCGACCCTTGCCGCTATCAAGGTTGGCAAGGACATAGGGCTGGCCAATAAGGAAACCCTTGTAATGGCCGGTTCCGCGGTAATGGAAGAGGCCAAAAGGCGTAACGTTAAAGTGCTGCCAGTGGACAGCGAACACAGCGCCATATTTCAGTGCCTTGATGGCCGCCCTAAGGCCCACATAAGCAGACTAATACTTACGGCCTCAGGAGGGCCGTTTTTCGGCAGAAGCAAGGACGCCATGGCGACCGTCACAGCGTCCGACGCATTAAGGCACCCCAACTGGAGCATGGGAAACAAGATAACCATTGACAGCGCCACGCTGATGAACAAGGGGCTTGAGGTGATAGAGGCGCATCATTTATTCGATATAGCGCCCGGCTCCATAGACGTGCTCATTCATCCCCAGAGCATAGTACACTCACTTGTGGAGCTGATTGACGGCAGCCTGCTGGCACAGTTGTCAGTGCCGGATATGAAAGGGCCGATTGCCTACGCCATGTCCTATCCAGACAGGATGGAGGGCGTGATAGAGAGGCTGCGGCTTGAGGAAATCTCCGCCCTGACGTTTCACACACCGGACACTGAGGCCTTCCCATGCCTGGCCCTTGCATATGAGGCACTGAAGGCAGGCGGCACAATGCCGGCCGCGGTCAACGCGGCAAACGAGGAGCTGGTCTGGTTGTTTTTAAAAGGCGTTATTAATTTTACGCAAATACCTGTTATTATAGAAGAGGTAATGATGAGACACAATGTAACCGTGGCGCGGCTTGACGCGGTCTTTGAGGCCGATCAATGGGCAAGGCGCACGGCAAATGAAATTGCGAAGGCAAATTGCGGCGGGGGTAATTAAATATGACAATAGTGTATGCGGTACTGCTTTTGGGGATATTGATATTTGTGCATGAAGTTGGGCACTTTATCCTTGCCAAGGCGGTGGGTATAAAGGTGACGAAGTTTTCTCTGGGGATGGGGCCAAAACTAATAGGCAGGAAATACGGAGACACAGAGTATGTGCTGTCTGCCTTTTTAGTGGGCGGCTATGTGAAGATGCACGGGGAGGAGATGCCGGGCGCCGATGACGCGCTGGAGATAGAGGAAAAGGACAGGGCATTCTTTGCCCAGCCGGTTTACAAGCGTGCTATTGTGGTCTGTGCCGGGTCTCTGTTTAACATATTTTTTGCCGTCTTGTTGTTTAGCGTCATATTTCTTACGGGCGTGCCGAGGTATCTTTCGGTAATTGGCGAGGCCGCGAAGCTCTCCCCTGCGGCGGCGGCGGGACTAAAATCCGGCGACATGATAACGCAGATAGGCGGCACTAAGGTCCAATACTGGGACGAGATGACAGAGATAATTCACGACAGCCCCGGCAAGGCGCTCAATTTTACAATCAAGGGGGCAGACGGCACAAGCCGTGAGCTGACCATAACGCCGGAGAACAAGGCGTCAAAAAACCTGTTCGGCGAGGAGGTGCGCATGGGGCTGATTGGAATATCTCCAAGCGGAGACGCCAACAAAGTCACCTACGGCGTTTTTGAATCCATCGCCATGGGATTTAAAAAGACATGGGAGGTAATCGTGCTGCTGCTGCTTTCCATTGTAAAACTCTTCCAGCACGTCATACCGGCAAACACGATAGGCGGCCCTATTATGATATTTCAAATGGCGGCAAAGCAGTCATCGGGCGGCTTTCTGAGCTTTATAATGTTCATGGCCGTAATCAGCATAAACCTCGGCGTGTTCAACCTGTTTCCAATACCGATACTGGATGGCGGGCACATGGTCTATCTGGCGATTGAGGCGGTAAGAAAGAGGCCACTGAGTGAACAGGCCATTGCCATAGCGCAAAAAATAGGCCTTGCGCTCTTGCTGATGCTGATGGCCTTTGCGATGTATAACGATGTAATACGCATAATTACGGGAGAGAAACTGCCGTAGACATAATAAACGAATGGCCGACACAATAGACATAAGGATATACTACGAGGATACAGACTGCGGCGGCGTGGTTTACTACGGCAAGTATATGGGGTTTCTGGAGAGGGCGAGGACGGATTTCCTTGAGCGGCGCGGCATAAGAATCCTCGATTTGATGAACGAGGGGACGTTCTTCGTCGTGGTGGGCGTTGATATAAGGTATCACAAACCGGCCAGATACGCCGACATTATAACTATCCATACCGAAATAGAGGAAATAACGGTGGCCTCAATAACCTTCTCGCATAAAATATACCTGAATAATCCAGAGACAAAAATATCAACCGCGAAGACAAGTCTGGCAATCGTGGGGACTGAAATGAAACCTAAGAGGATACCCAAAGATATGATTGAGGCCTTGCGGGCATAGGTGCCATGTGCCTTATAAAGCCAGATGTCTCAATCAGATGTCTCAATAAGTAAGCATCGCGGCCTTCCTATCCACCAATTCCAGATGAGTTTATCATTTGTTGCATCCGGCGATATGGTCTTTTATGAATTCGGCTTTATATTGGTCAGTCACTGAGTCGTTGTACATGACCATGTCGAGCTGTTTCGTATAAACTGTCAGCTTGCCCATTATCTCCATCTTTTGCTCAATAGACTGCCTCTTGTACTTTGACAGGCGCGCGTCAATTACGTCGCCCTTTACGACTATCGAATCAAAGTCTATCTCTCTTAGTATCTCCGAAATGAGCCTCACCCTTCTTAGCCGCCTGTCCTCCTGTGCCCCGCCGCCCTTAAAGTGGAATTTAATATAGTTGTCATTTAAATTGTCACTAACATATGCCTCCACTAACGACAGGTGATAGCCAAGCCTTATCGAAAAATTCATATAGTGGTCTGACAGAAATGTGAAACTGCATTTTGCCATCTCGTCAATCTGCGCCTCGCTCATTGTGGCCGAATGCGCTATCATGCCCATAAACCCCCCTACGTCAAGCGGCCTGCCCTGTGGCCATTTCATGGAGGTAAGTCCCCTGAAAAACGCGATAAACGGAATCGAGCGTATATGCTCAGGGTTTAGCCTTTTGGGTGTGCCCTCAATGCCGCCTCCCAGGTCTATTACATATAAATCAATGGGAAGGCCGGTGACCATCCTGACAGCCCCGAAGCCCGGCTGTACTGCCGCAACGTCGGTGAAAAGAAACATGTGCCGCATGGCCTTCTCGTGGGCAAACCGGGTTATGTCGTGATAAGTGGCGCAGTTTGCGGGGCAGAACTGCTCAGAGTCCGGGTCTGTGAGGTTCAGAGGCACTATACATTTCAGTACCTGTGACAATATACGAAACAGAAGCGTTTCCCGAAACGGGTTTGGCCTGTTTTCATAATTATCTATAAGCTCAGTTACATAGCCGTCATAGACATAGCCGTTTACCGCATCAACGGTTATCTCCTGCCCGTGCCTTATTGCCTCAGTGGCAATTTCCGTATCCAGTAGTGTCGGCACCTGATATTCCCTCACCAGAGAGGCCATGTGCCCGGTTGTCCCGCCAAGGTTTGTAACTATCGCCGCTGCCTTGTTCATCACAGTCACGTAACGCGGCGAGGTTGTTCGGGATATGAGAACTCCCCCTTGGGGGAAATCCAATAAGTCATCCTCTCTTCTTATGATAAATGCCTTGCCATGTCCTATGCCCTTACAGGTAACGACACCCTTGCCGATGAGCCGTTGATGCCCCTTTATGTCGGTCGGTACATCGGGGGCGGTTTCATGCGTATAGATATGCAGCGGCCGTGTTTGCAGAAATAATAACCCGCCACCCTCGTCAACCGCCCACTCCATGTCCTGTGTTACGCCAAAGTGTCTCTCAAGGGTCAGTGCGTATTTGGACAGCTCCATTATCTGCGCGTCGGAAACAGACGCCTTTCCACGCATCGTATCTGTCGTCGGCACCTCGTCTGTGCTGCCGGTGTCATTACAAACGGCCATGGTTGACTGCTCAGGGATTGTCCTTGATATGATTTTGAGTTCAGGTGTTTTGGCCACGGTGTATGTCTCAGGGGAGACGGTGCCGTCAACTACGGTGCAGCCAAGACCCCATGCGGAGTTTATTATGATATTGTGGATGGAGGCGTCGTTGGGGTCGTTTGAATACATAACGCCCCCGGCCCTTGCCCTGACCATTTCCACTACGCCTACGGCCATGGCCATGTCGCTTTCTCTAAACCCCTTCGTCTTATAATAGAAGATTGCGTTGTCTGAAAACAGGCTTGCTATGACGGCCTTGTACTTCGCCGGGACATCCGCCTTTTTGACGTTCAGATACGTGGAATACTGGCCGGCAAAGCTGAACTCGTCGTCCTCTTCCACAGCGCTGCTTCTGATTGATACGACCGTGTCGCGCCCTTCAAAGACCTTTTCGTATGTGTCCATGATGGCCGAGTGCATATCGGCGGGGAGTTGCGCATTAAGGATTTGTTCTTTTATCTCTCTGCTTGCCGTCCTCAGCGCCTCAAGGTTATTGACAGTCAGGGCGCTGAGTGTCTGATTAATTTTGTCCAGAAAACCGTTATGTTGCATGAACCGTATGTATGCGGCTGAGGTTATGGCAAAGCCCTTGGGAATAGGGACAGAGACGGCATTTTTCATCTCGCCGAGGTTGGCGTTTTTACCCCCTACGAGGTCGGTCATTGACTTGTCTATGTCGTCATAGGCAACGGTAAGACTTCCACCGGCAACCGGCCTCCTTCTGCTGAACGCCTCATCAAGCCCTGCGCTTATATGTTGGTATCTTTCGTAAAGTTCGGCGTATCTGCCCTCTGCAATCTCGTTTAATCTATCAATGAGGTCTTTTACATTGCCGGTAATAGCCGCGGCGTTTTGGACGATGTAGAGTCTGTCAATCAGGTATTCGCCTGAGAGTTTATCTTCCATATCGGCCATTATCTCAAGAATGGAGTTGTTGGCACTAAGCAGCGACTGAAAAGAGGTGTATTTGCGGGCAAACATCTCCTTTTGGGCGGCATAGTCATCCATTGCCGACTTTGCGGAGCCGCCAGAAAATGTGCCTAATATTTTTTTAAAAAATCCCACGTTTCTTTGAAAGAATCCCACCGTTTTATTTATACTATGGTGTATGATAACATTTATGGTCGCTTGTGGCAATAAAAAATCATTGGGAGGCTCAAATAATGCCGGCGGATAAGAGGGTAAAAGACCTCATGAAAGATATTTTTGAATTTCCACACATCCCATATTGGTTTACAATCAGACAGGCCATAGGGATAATAAAAAGTGCGGGGCTTGAGAAGGCCCCTCACCAGATTGTCGTGCTGGTATTCGAGGAAAAATACCATCTCGTTGGCACGTTGGGGATAAAAGATATACTCAGAGGTTTAGAGCCGGTATACCTGAGGACCTCATCACAACATGAACACAGCGCGCAGGAAGGCGACATGGCCCTGTCCCTTGTTTGGGACACGATGTTTGACATGTCCAACAAGGAACTGTTACAAAAACAGGTAAGCGATATCCTCTATCCCATAGAGCATTTCGCCGGTACGGATGACCATCTGGCAAAGGCCGTTTATGTGATGCTTACAAACGACCTGTTTTTGCTGCCCGTGCTGGAAGATAAGAGGAAGCTTGTAGGGATAGTAACACTGCTTGATATTTTTAACGAATTGTCAAGCCCCGTAGCGTAAGGGAGATTTAAGATAATGGCTCAGAAGATATTAAACGCCCCTTCTGATTCTTCCAAGGTCTCACAGACTTTGGAGGTTTCGAGGCCGAAGGCGAGGATAGATTGGAAAAGGGTGTCTTATCTCGTTTTAGGCATGGGGGTGTTTCTTGCGGTTTACTATATGCCGGGGCTGCCTGACGCCGTTGACCCGTCGGGGGTGCGATTTCCCCTGACCAGAGAGGGCAAGGGGGCGTTGGCCGTGTTATTGATGGGCGTGATATGGTGGTTTTTTGAGGTGATGCCCGCCGGTGTTACGGGGCTTATCATGGGGTCAGCTCAGGCGCTTTTGCACATAAGGGACGCCAAAAGGGTTTTCTCTGATTACATGGACCCTGCCGTGGTGTTCATCTTTGCCGCGATAGTCATGGGGATGGTCTTTGCCGGAACGGGGCTGACAAGGAGGATTGCCTATAAAATCCTGTCCATTATTGGCGAGAATACGATAGTGATTTACGGGGGGACATTCTTTCTGATGGCCTTTTTGTCTCACTTTATGTCAAATACGTCGTCTGCGGCGGCTATATTTCCACTGATATGGGCGATTTATTCTCTTTACAGGCGTGAGGATGTCCCAACAAGGTTTGGCAAGGGGCTGTTTATGGGCATGGCGTTTTCGGCAGGGGCGGGAAGTATGTTCACCTTGTTCAGCGCCCCGCGGGCGATTTTATCTATCGCCATTTTCAAAGCGGTCGCAGGAAGGGACATCTCCTTTGCCGGTTATTCGAAATACATGTCTTTGATTGGGTGGATAGCGATAGTTGTTATTTGGGTGTTTGCGGTGGTTTTTTTCAGGCCGAACAGGAAATCACTAAGTGGATTGAGCAATAGATTTAAGGAGATGTATGCCGAGCTTGGCCCGCTCTCACAGAAAGAAACGCTGACTATAATTATTGTAACGGCCGTCGTTTCACTTTTGATAATCTCCTCATATCTTCCCACTCTGAAGACGTCGGACAAGGCGGCCCTGATACTGATTTCCACGGCGATGATCTATATATTTAAGCTGATGGAGGTTAAGCATCTGGAGGATGTGCCGTGGAACATTGTGTTGTTTTTTGGCGGGGCGATGAGCATAGGGTATTGCCTTTGGGATACGGGGGCGTCGGCGTGGCTTGGTGTGCGGTGTGTCGGGATTTTTGCGAATCTTCATTGGTTTGCCTTTGTCATCCTGCTTGCCGTTGTTGTGTTCATTATTTCCAACGTGTTAACAAACGCGGTGGCCGTTGTGCTTGTGCTGCCGGTTGGGCTGGTTATGTCCAGATATGCCGGTGTTACGCCTGAGGTTGTTTTTTTCAGCATATCCGTGGCGTCGGCGATGCCATTTTTGCTTATCAAAAGCTCCGCGTCCAACGCAATCGCCTTTGAATCGAAGCAGTTTACCGCGAGGGAGTTTTTTACGAAAGGCATACTTTTGAGCGTCATTTTGTTTGTTATTTTAGCGGCGGCGATTTGGATTATATGGCCTGCCCTTGGGATGCACATACGCAATTAAACGATGTAATATCATATCCTCTGTTGCATATTAACCTAAATATAACATTCGTGTAATATACAGTAGTGTTAATGCAAGGCAAATTTGTTCTAACGAAAAAAACAAGTTTTCATGGGAAGTTGCAATGAT
>NZ_JBJUSG010000076.1:0-17835 GCF_046044395.1 Candidatus Magnetominusculus dajiuhuensis
CCTTGCAATTTTCATGGGCGGGGGCGAAGATTGACTCTATTCATGTATGTTTCGCTGGAATGACAGAAAAAGAGACCGGAATGACAGAAATGAGGATGGAAATGACGGATTAAGGTGTTTATCTGTTCTGCTTTGTCTGTCATTCCAGCGAAAGCTGGAATCCAGGAAAGGAATTTTCTATTGTAACGTTCTAATGCGTTTACCCTGGGCTGCCATATTTACTGCGTGACATAACCGCCCCCGTTTATTTATAATCACGCTGCCGTGATAATCGAAAGGACAATAGTGAAGGTGGCAGGTTCAGAGAAAACTACCGCCCCTGACCCGATAGCCGTTGAGAAAAAGCTGCGGCTGCGTGTTAACTCAAACGATGTCCTGTCGCTTTACTGCTCCCCTGTGATGATCAGGGAACTCGTTGTGGGCTTTATAATGGGCGAAGGGATTATTAAAGGTTCGTGGTGTACAGAGAAGATGTCTATAAGTATGGGCGAGGACATCGTCGTAGATATTGAGGCCAGCGGGGAGGTCTCTTTGGCCGGCAAGGCCATTACATCCGGTTGCATTGGCGGGATTACCATCCCTAAGGAGATCGCCGCCAACTCAGTTACTTCAAAGGTTAGGATATTACCGCAGTCCCTTCGCCGTGTCTTCGGGGAGTTTCAGCAACTGTCATCGGCATACCAAAACACCGGCTGCATTCACAGCGCCGCCATCTCAGACGGGAACTCAATAGCGGCATTCGCCGAGGATATCGGCAGACACAATGCCGTTGATAAGGTAATCGGGGCGTCCATCATAGAGGATTATAATCTGTCTGACTCAGTAATGTTGTTAAGTGGTCGGCTCTCCTCTGAGATAGCGTCAAAATGTGCGCGCTGGTCAATACCAATAGTGGCAAGCCGCACCGCGCCAACATCGCTATCAGTTGAAATCGCCGAAAAGGCCGGCGTTACGATGGTAGGATTCTTGCGCGGCGCGAGGTTCAATATATATACACACCCGGAAAGAATAATATAGATAAAGGATATTATAAATAAGGAGAAAAAATGATTCAAACGCGTTATTTACCACAGTTAGTAATATTGGCAGCCGCAGCGCTCTTATTTATTGCCGCGCCCGCGTTGTCGCAGGAGACGTCTGATTCGCCGCGGCAACAGCAGCTCGAAAATATAAAAGTTATCGTTGATAAGGCAATTCAGGAGGGCAAGATTCCAGGGGCAGTGGTCATAATAGGAGACCACAACGGTGTCGTCTATAAGAAGGCGTTCGGTTACCGCGCCCTCCTGCCAGAGAAAGAGCTGATGACCGTAGATACTATCTTCGACATATCCTCTCTTACGAAGGTTGCGGCCACAACCATCGCTGTGCTACAACTGGTTGAACAGGGCAAACTCCGCCTTGAAGACCCGGTTTACAAGTACTGGCCTGATTTTAAGGCCAACGGCAAGGAGGCTATCACCGTCCGCCAGCTCCTTACGCATTATTCGGGGCTTAGACCGGACCTTGATAATTTTCCACAGTGGCACGGCTATAATACCGCCCTTAGTATGATTCTCAAAGAAAAACCCGGAAATATACCAGGTACGAACTTTGTTTACAGCGACATCAATTTTATTATCCTTGGTGAGCTTGTCCACAGGCTCTCCGGCGCGCCGCTTGACGTATATTGCACCGACCACATTTTTAAACCGTTGGGAATGAAAGATACCGCCTTTAACCCGTCGCCCTCAGTATACAATCGCATCGCGCCCACACAGTTTCGAAAGGGAAAAGTGATGCGGGGCGATGTCCACGACCCGATGGCCTATAACATGGGTGGGGTAGCAGGGCACGCGGGGCTTTTTTCTACCGCCGAAGACCTTTCCATATTCGCCATGGCAATGCTCAACATGGGGGCGCACAATAAGGTACACATTTTAAGCCCGCTTATGGTTGCTAAGATGACCAGCCCCCAGTCACCAGTGAATAAGACTGTCCTGCGTGGGCTGGGTTGGGATATTGACTCGCCGTATTCCTCAAACCGCGGCGTCCTGTTTCCTGTCGGTTCATACGGCCACACAGGGTTTACCGGGACATCACTGTGGATTGACCCAACCTCAAAGATGTTTGTCATCGTCCTGACTAACCATGTACACCCCGATGGAAAGGGGGATTCCCTGTCGCTGAGGGCGGAGATATCTACAATTGCCGCGGCGGCTATGGGGTCAGCCCAGGCCGAAAGTGTCCTGACAAGCGGCCGCACCATGACGGGCTACTATGAGCTTTCAAACAGCTACCATACCAAAGGCTCCCGCAATGCGACGGTGAAAACTGGAATTGACTATCTGGAGTCCGAGAAATTTGCCTCCCTTACCGGACTAAAAATTGGCCTTATCACTAACCAGACGGGGTTTGACTCAAAGGGCAGCCGCACCGTTGATGTGCTTTATAATGCCCCGGGCGTAAAACTGAAGGCCATTTTCAGCCCTGAGCACGGGTTTTTTGGAGATGTTGATGAGGTAATAAAACAAGACTCAATCACGGATTCCAAAACCGGCCTGCCCGTTTACAACCTCTATGGCAAGACCTATCGCCCGACGCCTGAGATGCTCGACGGGCTTGACGCACTCGTGTTCGACATACAGGATGTCGGCGTTCGTTATTACACATACATTACTACGATGGGATATGCTATGGAGGCCGCCGCAAAAAAGGGAATCGCGTTTTACGTCCTTGACCGCCCGAATCCTATAACGGGGGCCGCTGTTCAGGGGCCTATAAGGGAAAAGGGTTTAAAGACATTCACCAACTATTTCCCGCTGCCTGTCAGGTATGGGATGACAATTGGCGAACTTGCGGGGATGTTCAACTCGGAATATAAGATAGGCGTCAATTTAAAGGTCATCAAAATGCAGGGTTACGAGCGCTCAGACTGGTACGACGAGACCGGCCTGATGTGGGCCAACCCGTCACCCAACATCAGAAGCGTGGGGCAGGCAGTCCTCTATCCCGCCTCAGGCATTATCGAAAGCGCCAATATTAGCGTCGGACGAGGTACCGACACACCGTTTGAAGTGGTCGGAGCGCCGTGGATAGATGCCAGACAGCTCGCGGCTTATCTGAATAACCGAAAGATCAACGGCGTACGTTTCATGCCCGTAGAGTTCAGGCCGACAAACGATAACTACGCCGGAAAGACATGTTACGGCGTCAGGATTATCGTAACAGAGCGAGACTCCCTTAACTCTCCAGCGCTGGGAATAGAACTGGCCTCCGCCCTTTACAACCTCTATCCCGTTGAGTTCGGTTTGGACAAGACGGTAGGGCTTATCAGCGATGACGTCCTTGTGTCTATAAAGAACAACATAGACGCGCGTCAAATTAAAATGGATTTGCAGGAGCCGCTCAAACGGTTTATGGATATGCGCTCAAATTATCTGCTCTATTAACCCGGCAGTGTATAATTATTCTATAAAACACCAACATGGTTGTGACGATTTATGTTATCATATCGGCAGGTGTAAGCTTAATGTTCAGGGAGAATCGGATATGATTAAGGCGGGGCTATGAGAAAGAGAATCCCGGCAGATGCAACACGTCTGGGAATGTATATAGACGGGTTTGATACGTCGTGGTTTAAGACGCCGTTTCTCAGGCATCATTTCGAGATAAAGTCGCCTGACCAGATAGAAAAGATAGTGGAATCCGGCGTTGCCTATGTGTATATTGATACTGACAAGGGGTTGGATGTCGTGTCTGATAAAGAGAGCAAAGAACCACCTGCCCAAGTGAAAAAAGCCCCCGCGACTCCGGCCAGTGACGCCCCAAAGAAGGATGTGCAGCCGGACGATAAGGCATATACGGACTATATCCTTGCAATGGATGACATGCTCCAGGTAGACAAACTGAGTCTGATTGAGGCAACATCGGTTGGTTTTGAACTTTTTGTCAAGACAGGCATGGACATAGTCCCTTTGACCGCCACACGCAATAAAAAAGGTGACTCTGTAATCACGAGGGAGGTGTTGAACGCCCCCGGTGAGCTGTTGATCTCCCGCTCTGACGCGCAGAAGTACAGGGAGTATCTCACTGAGGCTATGAACGCTGTGAGCGCTGCCCAATCGCAAGTCTCCAAGAACATGCTGATAAAAGAAAACGCCAAGATGCTCGTCCATGACCTGTTCAACGACCCCGGAAGCCCCGCGAAGATGGAGGCGTGTAAAGATACGGTGGAAAACGTCATCTCGTCAATAATAGACACCAAGGGGCTGATAACCAATCTGTTTACGGTAAACAAACACGACTACTACGTCTATACCCATTCAGTGAACGTTTCTGTATTTTCTGTGGCCACGGCCATAGCGTTGGGAATACAAGCCGAGGGCGAGCTGTTTGCCATAGGTATGGGGAGTCTTTTGCATGACATAGGGATGAGTACGATACCCCCTGAAGTGCTGCATAAGCCGCTGCAACGCCTTACGGACTTTGAGGTAGGCTTACTGAGGGGGCATGTCTATGAAGGGCTTGACATAGTCAAACTATACAAGGGAATCACTCCTGAGACGCTGCTTCCTCTGCTGGAACACCATGAAAATCTCATGGGGACGGGCTATCCCGTGGGTCTGAAGGGGGATAAGCTTCATCTGTCGGGCAGGATTATCTCCGTAACAAATACCTATGATCAGTTAACGACGTCCCGGCCAGGATTTAACGCAATATCCCCATTTGAGGCGCTTACATATTTGCGAGACCATAAAGATTTATACGACGCCGACATACTAAAGGAATTTATAACCGTGCTTGGCAAGTCGGGCCAGTAGGGAGTACCGCGTGTCTCCCAAAATCTGATGAAAAGACAATCGGCAATCTCATTAAGGCATGACCTGCTTATCATAGCCACTTCGGGGGCAGCCCTTATTGGCATAGGTTTATTGCTGCCGTTGCTGGCACATGATGGCATTGTGCTGGCGCTATTTGTCATTGCGCTTTTGGTGTTGAATTTGACGGTGTCGCTTTTGATAATCAGGAGAATCAAAAAACCCATAAATGAACTGATGTTTGCTGTCAGAAAAATCTCCGAAGAGCAATTTAACCTGCAGCCCGATAAAAATATGACGAATTTGTCTATGGTATTTAACCGTCTCATTGAGAATTTTAACGAATACAAGCGTAAGACAGAGGAAGGGGCGTCGGAAGTCATAGAAGTTAATCAGCGAATGCTGAACGAGATAGTGCAAAGGCGCAAAACGGAGAAGAAACTCCAATACATCGTAGAGCTGATAAAGTTAATCACGACTATATCTTCGACATTTATTACGATTCCCTCTGAGGAGGTGGGGGCATGGATAGTCCACGCACTTTCGTCAATAGGCAATTTTCTGGGTGTGGACAGGGGCTATGTGGTGATCTTCTCCGAAGATATGAAGACAGCCGGGCAGACGTATGAGTGGTGCGTGGAGGATGTGCCCCCAAAGGCAGAGCGGTTCAAGGCATTGGATTGCCTGACATGGTTTATGGGCAGGTTAAGCGCCTTTGAAAACATATACATAACCTCAGACGGCGATATGCCGGAGGAGTCCGCCAACGAGAGAGAACTCCTCATGGCGGCGGACGTAATATCACTAATTGCCATACCAATAAGCCGCGGCGGCAGACTCAATGGTCTTCTGGGCTTTGACTCTACGGCGGTGCGCACGGAATACGCCCCTGACGTGCTGTCCCTGCTGAAGGTAGGGGGTGAGATATTTATCAACGCCCTCCAGAGAAAGCGTGTGGACGACGCCGTCCATGAGAGCTGGATGCGGCTGCAGGCGATAATGGATAACGCGCAGGCGGTGATATATCTAAAGGACACAGAGGGGCGGTATTTGATGGTAAACCGGCGCTTTGAGGAGTTGTTTCATAAGACAAAAGAGGAGATAACGAATAAGACAGATTATGAGATATTTGACGGAGGGCCGTTTCACGAAAACGACATGGTGGTGATTCAAAGCGGACAGCCGCTGGAGCTTGAAGAGACGATAAGACATGGTGAGGAGCCGCAGGCGTTAAGGACATATGTGTCAATAAAGTTTCTCCTGTATAAACAGGACTCCACCGTTTATGCCATATGCGGGATATCAACCGATATAACAGACAGAAAACGCGCCGAGCAGGAGCTGATAACCTACCGCAACCACCTTGAGGAGCTGGTCAACGCACGCACGGCACAGTTGAGCGAATCCAACGAGAAGCTGATTTTGGAGATAGCCGAGCGAGTGCGGGCAGAGCAGGCCATGATACAGGCAAAAGAGGCAGCCGAGACGGCCAATCAGGCAAAGACCACATTTCTCACTAATATGAGCCACGAACTTCGCACCCCGATGAACGGCATAATAGGCATGACAGAGCTGACCCTCGGTACGAATCTCAATGCTGAGCAACGGGAATACCTTGAGCTGGTCAAGCAGTCCTCTGCCCACCTGCTGTCTCTGGTAAACAGTATCCTCGATTTCTCAAAAGTGGAAGCGGGTAAAATGGAGCTTGAGGCGATAGACTTTGATTTGAGGGGGCTTCTTAACTCGTCAATAAGGCCGCTGGCCTATGACGCACAGACTAAAGGTGTCAGGCTGATAACCCAAATAGACGACGATGTGCCAGCGGAAATAAGGGGAGACCCCGGCAGGTTGCGCCAGGTGATAGTAAATCTTATTAATAACTCGGTGAAATTTACCCATGAAGGACAAATACTCGTAGAAGTCAAACCAGCCCCGGACGCGCTGGCCAGAGACGACAACGAAAGATTAGCCGCAAAGTCACCGCACCATTTACACTTCAGCGTCTCTGACACAGGCATCGGAATACCACAGGACAAGCTTGGCATGATATTTGACAGTTTCTCTCAGGTTGACGATTCGATGACAAGAAAGTATGGCGGCACCGGGCTTGGGCTGACCATATCGAAAAAGATAGTGGAGCTGATGGGCGGCAGTCTCTGGGTGGAGAGCGTACTTGGGGAGGGGACGACGTTTCACTTTACGGCAAGGTTTGGCGCGGGGGCTATCGGGATGAGGAAGACGGGCGGGCAGGGTGCCGAGGATGCGTCGAATATAAGCATTCTCGTTGTGGACGGCAATATGCTTTCTCTGAATTCATATATCAAGGTTTTGGAGAACAAGGGACATAAAGTTGGAGGCGCCGCAAGCGGGCATGAGGCTGTCAGAAAACTCAAAAGCGGTGATTATGCCGCCGCCCTGATTGATTTACAGATGCACGATATGGATGGCTTCGATTTAGCAGGGCAGATAAAATCCGACCCTGCCACACACGACATAAAGGTCATTCTCATAGTTTCGGCGGGCTTAAAAGGAGACGCTGCCCGCTGTAAGGCCATCGGCATAGACGCCTATGTGGTAAGGCCGGTGGATGATGACAGTTTGGCGGATACTATAAGGCTGACGTTTATCGCCCATGATAGAGATGACCCCGTCGTGGTAACCCGCCACACGCTGAGCGAATTGAAAAGACCGCTGCATGTACTGCTTGCCGAGGACAACGTAATCAATCAGAAGGTGGCGCTTAGACTTCTTGAGAAAAAGGGCCACACAGTGGATGTAGTGTCAAACGGCAGGGAGGCCGTTGAGGCACTAAAGAAACAGGCGTATGACATCGTCCTTATGGATGTGCAAATGCCTGAGATGGATGGCTTTGAGGCCACAAAATATATCAGGGGAGCCTCAGACGGCAAGATTAATCCAAATATTCCAATCATCGCCATGACCGCCCATGCCGTGAAGGGATACCTTGAGGTGTGTATAGAAAAAGGGATGACGGATTATCTGACGAAGCCTTTAGACGCCTCAACCCTCTACGAAATTATAGAAAAACATACAAAGAATACAGAAATCAGGTCAACGGCCGCGAAGAAGGTCCCAAAGACTCTCCCTGTTCTGGACAAAGACGAGGTGCTGGGGCGCTTAGGTGGAGACAAAGACATCTTGAACGAGATGATGAAGGCCTTTATAGTGGATGCCCCCGTGCAAATAGACAGGCTGAAGGAACTAAGCGGTGCCAAAGACATTGAAGGACTGAAAAATCAGGCACACTTAATCAAGGGTATGTCGGCAAACATGGGCGCGGTACAGCTAAAGAACCGCGCGTTTAAACTGGAACTGGATTTAAGAAAACTCCCAGGCCAAATGAACGAATCAGACTTCGACACGGTTATAAAGCACGTCGGCAAGATAGCGGCAGAATGCGAAAAAGTCCTCGCCGCGATTAAAATGGAAATCCCGCAGTAGACAGGGGAATAAAGATTAAAGACGAAGGGGGATAATCCCCCTTCACCCCATAATCTCGCACACGGTTTATCTATTGCGTTTGGGCTGCCGCTCGTTGGCGGCTTCCAGAACTCCGGCTCAACCCCTCCTCACTACGAGGTCCCTCGTCGAGTAGTCTTCTTTGCCCATCGCCGACACCTTCAGCATGATTCGATAGTTGCCTTCGGGGGCGTCTTTTGGTATGTCAAAGGTTATCTCACCCCGTCTCGTTCCCAGGTCAACTGTCTTCTGCTCATTGGCACTGCCGAGGTCTGCCCAGTTTTTCTTGCTGTCATCGTAGTAGTACAAAGTGGTGGTCTCTGTCACGTAAACCCGCTTATTCATATTGGAGTCCAGAAGGTAATAAACGGCGTTTAAGTTCACCTTGCCGCCGGGTGCGACGGTCTCAGGGGTTATCGCCATGCTTGCAAACTTTACATAGCTCCCCGTGGATGGCGTATAACCTGTCTGAGTCATTGTCTCGGCGGCACCGGCAACGGGATAACTTCTGATATCGGCGAATAAGCGCAGACATCGCCCCCACGCCATAGCAAAGGCAAACGTTCCGCCAATAACCGCCCCCGCAGCCACCCTGTCGCCGCGCGTACGCCCAAATAGGAGGGTATCCAGGGCCAGCGTACCCAGCCCGCCAATGACCGCCCCCGCCGCCGTGTATTGGGCAATGCAGGAGGCTTGCGCGTCCTGCCTCTGCTCATGCGTCAAAGGTGTGCCCGCCGGTGGCATTGGCGCACAGGCCACCAACGCATATGAGATTAATAGCGCTACGGCTATATATCTTAAACCCTTTAAGTCCATTCAGTCCTCCTTGCCAGTAGTTTATGTCTCATCGTATTTTAACTTATTCTGAAATATTTTGCTATCGCAGAGCGCAGTTTTTTGTTATAATTGGACAATGAAGACGTTGCGGCTGGCCCTTGCTCAAATTAATCCGACTGTTGGCAGTATAAAGGCAAACAGTGAAAAGATTATCGCGTTCATTGAAGACGCGCGAAGTCACGCCGCCGACATTGTGGCATTCCCTGAGCTATGCGCCACGGGCTATCCCCCTGAGGACCTGCTCCTTAAACCGTCTTTCATCAGGGACAACCTGAAGGCCCTCGATGAGATAAAAAGACATACGAACGACATCGTGGCAGTTGTAGGGTTTGTTGATAAGAAAGACGATATTTATAACGCCGCCGCTGTGCTCTACAACCAACAGATAATGGATGTGTACCACAAGGTTTTTTTGCCCAATTACGGCGTATTTGACGAGCTTAGATATTTCCAGAGCGGCGATATCTGCCCTGTATATGAAATCTGCGGCTGCCTCGTAGGGCTGAATATCTGCGAAGACATCTGGTACCCGGACGGGCCGGCGTATAAGCAGTCGCTTGCCGGGGCGGAGTTAATTATAAATATCAACGCCTCACCGTATGGATTCAATAAATCAAGGGCCAAAGAGACGATGCTCTCTGCCCGCGCCTCCGACAACCGCGTCATACTGGCCTATCTGAATACCGTCGGAGGGCAGGATGAGCTTGTCTTTGACGGTGCGTCAACCGTGTTTGACGCCGCGGGTGAAGTTTTGGCGCGCGCGGCGAGTTTCTCTGAGGATCTCGTCGTCGTTGACCTTGACATGGAGGGCGTGTTCGTTTCCCGGCTGCATGACCCGCGCAGGCGGCAAAAGGTCAAGACCTTGAGCGAGAGTGAAATAAAAAAAGTCTTCGTCTGCGACAGGGTACCTAAGGAAAAACCCCCTGTGCGGGTTTCACCGCCTCGCCATATGGACCTCTATGAGGAGATTTATAATGCCCTCGTCCTTGGCACAAGGGACTATATAAGGAAAAATGGGTTTAACTCGGTTGTGATTGGACTAAGCGGCGGGATTGACTCGTCAATTGTCGCCTGTATTGCCGTTGATGCCGTCGGGCCAGAAAACGTCAGGGGCATTTTTATGCCATCGCCATACACGTCAATAGACTCAAAAGAGGATGTCTGTGAACTTGCTGATAATCTCAAAATCACGACGACAGAAATCCCGATAACAGGGATTTTCAGTGCGTATCTGAGCGAACTTACACCCGCATTTGAAGGCAAGCCGCCTGACACGACAGAGGAAAACCTCCAGGCAAGAGTAAGGGGAAACATCCTCATGGCCATCTCAAACAAGTTCGGCCAGTTGGTGCTGACCACGGGCAATAAGTCCGAGATGTCGGCGGGGTATGCCACCTTGTATGGAGATATGGCCGGTGGGTTTGCGGTAATAAAGGATGTCCCTAAGATGATGGTCTATCAGCTTGCCATGAGGCGCAACTCTATGGGGGTGGTAATCCCGGAGCGTGTGCTGACTAAGGCACCAACAGCAGAGCTTCGCCCGAATCAAAAAGACAGCGACAGCCTTCCTCCATATGAAACGCTTGATACGATTATTGAGTCGTACATTGAAAAGGACATGAGCCTCGAAGAGATAACCGCCCTTGGCATAGATGAGCAGACCGTGCGAAGGGTTTTATCCCTCATAGACGGCAGCGAATATAAGAGGAGACAATCCCCCCCAGGCATTAAGATAACGGGAAGGGCATTTGGGAAAGACAGGCGTTTTCCTATTACAAACGGTTACAGGGGGAGCCGGTGAAGGCATACGTAATAGCGTTATCTGTGGCGGCGTTGTTAGTCCTTGCGGGTTGTAACAGGCAGCCCTCGCAGGAAGTAAACACTCAACCGGCCACCACATCGGCCCCAAGCGCCACAGTCAGGCCAAACGAGATTGAGATAAATAAAGACAATGACACGCTGATGAAACCTGTGAAAAAACCGATTAACGTAAAACTGAAAAGGGATTTTAAGGGAGAGTATAGCTGGGATATAGTGGGAACTGACGTAAAGGAGATAATTAAGATAAACAGGGAATTACAGAAGGAATTTCCAAATTAATACGTGGGAGGTCACATGGACGCATTTTCAATAAGAGAAGTAATAGAAATGGCCGTAAGGACAGAGGTGCTTGGCAATTCGTACTATAGCGAGCTGGCGGCAAAGTTTAAAGGCGGAGACAGGGAAATCTATGAGCTTTTTACAAAGCTTGCAGAGGCGGAGAAAAACCACATAGTGGCCTTTACCGCACTAAGGGAGAAGGTTGGGGACGAGGAGCCTGATAACTGGCAGGACATCTCTGAGTACATGAGGGCGTTCGTTGAAAGCGCCTTTTTTCTGGGTAAGGACAAGGCCATGCTTCACATGCAAAACGTAACAGATCCGCTACACGCGGTCGGCCTTGCCATAGGGTTCGAAAAGGAAACCCTGCTCTATTTTTATACTATGAGGGACTCTGTCAGGGAAAAACACATCGTAAATGAGATAATCGAAGAGGAAAAACATCACATCGTATGGCTTAGTAAATATAAGGCGCAGCGCAGTGGCCACTAACAATAGATGAAAGGATGCCTGTACATAGTCGCCACACCAATAGGCAACCTTGAGGATATCACGCTGCGGGCGCTGAGAATCCTCAGGGAGGCGGACTTCATAGCCGTCGAAGACACCAGGCATTCTGTCAAACTCCTGAACTACTACGAGATTTCACGCCCGATGATAAGTTACTGGAGAGAAAAAGAAAAGATAAAGTCAAAGGTGATAATGGACAAGCTGCACGCCGGCTACACGGTGGCACTGATAACAGACGCGGGTACTCCGGGCATCTCCGACCCCGGCGAGGTGTTGATTCGGGATGCGATAAACGAGGGGATAGAGATATTTCCCATACCCGGACCGGCCTCCTCAATAGCGGCGCTGTCAGTTTCGGGACTGTCCACCCGGCGCTTTACGTTCATAGGGTTTCTCTCTCCAAAGACCCTCCAGAGAAAGAAGGATTTACATGCCCTGAGGGTAGAGACTAATACGCTCGTGTTTTATGAGTCTCCTCATAGGGTCATTAGTTTTTTTGATGATTTACTGGAGGTCTTTGGCAACCGGAGGATTGCGCTTTGCCATGAGCTGACAAAACTCCACGAAGATACACAAAGGGGAACTGTCAAAGAGGTGATTGCCCATCTCAGCGCCTCAAAGATAGCCGGCGAGTATGTGGTAATCGTAGAGGGTTTTAAGGAGACCGGGCTAAGCATCACCGATGCCTTAAATGAAATAGGGCTATTAATTGAAAGCGGCATGAGGCGAAAAGAGGCCGTTGAAGAGATTGCCTCAGCAACCGGTATAAGCAAAAAGGTGCTGTATAAGGAAAGCATAGAAGGTCAGACAAATCGAAAAGAGGTGGAGGATGATTAAACTAGGGGTACTTGCCTCAGGGAGAGGCTCGAATTTTCAGTCTATTATAGATTCCATTGACAGGGGTGCCCTTGACGCCGAAATCGCCTGTCTGGTTACGGACAACCGCTCGGCGTATGCAATAGAACGCGCAAGGCTGCATAAAATCCCGCATGTGTATATAAATCCCGCCGGTTATGCAAGCAGGGATATATTCTATAGAGATATAGCCGACGAGCTGCAATTTTGTGGGGTGGAGCTGGTAGTGCTTGCCGGCTTTATGCGTGTGGTTAAAAAGCCGCTGATAGACGCCTTCCCAATGCGCATCATGAATATACATCCCGCCTTGCTGCCGTCATTTAAGGGATTGAATGCGCAGAAGCAGGCGCTTGACTACGGGGTAAGGATAGCGGGATGCACGGTGCATTTCGTTGACGAGGGAGTTGACTCCGGCCCGATAATATTGCAGGAGGCCGTGCCAGTGTTTTCAGACGACACAGAGGAATCCCTTTCGGCAAGGATACTGGAGAGCGAACATCGCATATACCCCCTCGCGATTAAATTATTTATTGAGGGAAAACTCCGCGTTACAGGAAATATAGTAAAAATTGGAGATTAATAGCGGCTCGTACATAGAAACAAAAGGATTAATGACGAAGGGGGGGTAACCCCCCCTCGTAAATCTCGCCCACGCTCTATCCCCGATGCGGGATACTGCATACTGACAGGATTCGCATCAGCCTCTCGTTTTTGAGTATTTCCGGTTTGTCATGGAACCTGACGGCTACTTTGATATATCCATCATCCATGCTTTGTTCAATTACCTCAATCCTTGCAATCAGCCCGGTGAGACCTGAAACATTATTGCCATTTCCAAAATCAAGGCCAACTGTAACGTTGCTGGCAATTTGTGGATAAGGAGGGTTTATCTTAAATACCCCTAAAAGACCGCCCATGCTTAAATCCACCAGGTATCCATTGTCTTTGCGTAAATTAAATTCAAGGGTAATAACTTCCTTGCTGTTGCCCGTGTCATTGCCCGTCTGATATCGTGAGAGAACTCTCCTGTTTATTTCAAGCATAGAGAGTTTGATATAAAACGTGGTGCCCTCGCCCTCTTTTGTCTTAAAGGTGATTTCACCGTTGTTTTGCTTTATGACCTGATATACTATGTTCATTCCTACGCCACGGCCAAAGCCCTTGGAACTCTCAAAGGGTAAAGCAAAACGCGATGCGACTTTTTCACTCATCCCGCCAGCATTATCTTTTATCTCTATTGTTGCGTAATTGTCCTCCTTATACGTCCTGAATTCTACTATTCTTTCTTCCATGTTCCTATTTTGCCACTCTTCCCATATATTCTTTACAATGTTAAACAGCACCTCCTCCCTGATGGAAAACTCATCACAATACACCTGAAGGCCGGGGGTTAATTCCTGTATGATCTTTACATTTTTATTGTTAAGTTTTGCAAGTTTGTCTATTTTTTCGATAACCGTCGCAATAATATCGTTAACGTTTCTCTTGTGCAGTTCGCATTTAATCCCCATCAGCTTCAAAGTGTCTTCGCTTAACGTGCTTATCTCTTTGAACGACTCATCCAACGTTGATTGCTTTTCCTGTTCGTCCACATCTTCATCATAAAGTGTCAAAATACCAATGAATGCCTTGTTCTTTATGGCGTGCGCTATTCTTTTTTCTATTGAATACCATTCCTGAAGGTAAATTATTGGCGCGAAGTAATCGCCGATAATTCCAAACATTTCTATTTCATGCTGTTGCAGCGCCTCTTGCGTCAAAAACTCCATACAGCCAAAGGTATTATTAAAACAGACCAGCGGCTTTGCCATACTGTGCAACACCACCGCTCCCGTATGTTTTCCATCCAACTCCAGAGACTCCGGCGAGCAGCTTATGACCTGTTTTCTCTCCCTTATGCACTCCCCAACAAGGCTGTCCCATGGAATCTGGATGTTCATAAGCACCTTCTTGTCGCCACTTGTGTAACAATACGTGGGAAAGCCCCTGTCCACAAAGACATTCAGAGTTTTAAACGCTCCAGCATCTTTGTTACACAAATCATATACCCTGTCCAGCGCCTCCTCTATCGAGTTCGAACACGCCAAAAACTTCGCAATCTCACGAAATGCCATCAGGTACCCCTTAGATCCCCCGATCTATTTATACTGACAAGTTTTGATTGTAATAATCTTGATTGTAATGGATAGTTCGGGATTTAAACAATATGTATAAAAAACAATATGTATAAAAAATCCATGTCATAAATGCTTATTCCGGCGAAGCCGTGGTATTAATTACGCGGGCAAATATGTTACGCTTAAGCGCTTATGTTTCGCCGGAATACGCAACACCTAAGCGCTCTACGACTATGATTGAAGACATACTGATAAAGGCACTCAAGAAAATAGGGATTGAGACTGATTTTGTCGAAGTTGAAATCCCAAGGCACGAGGCTCTTGGCGATATTTCAACGCCTGTGGCCATGCTGTTGTCGAAGAAGCTCAGGAAGAGTCCTGCACTCATTGCCGAGTCTATCATCGCGGCCATTGACGCGCCTGACATATTTCAGACCATAGAGCGTGCGGGTGCCGGATTTATCAACTTCAGATTCAAGCCGTCCTATCTTTACGGAGAACTAAAGAAACTCTATACTATTGGGCGGGATTACCTAAGACCCAACGTCGGTAAGGGAAGGAAAATCCAGATAGAATTCGTGAGCGCAAATCCAACCGGCCCGCTGCACCTGGGGCATGGCAGGGGGGCGGCGCTGGGGGCGGCTGTTGCAAACCTGCTTTCTGCCGCAGGCTTCTCGGTCACTAAGGAATTCTACGTAAACGACGCGGGGCGGCAGGTGAAACTCCTCGGAGAGTCTGTCTTTGCCAGATATAAAGCCATTACAAACACCCCCTATGATTTTCCAGCAGACGGTTACCACGGTGATTATGTGGATGAATTGGCAAAAGAAGTTCATGCGACATATGGAGATAAGTTCTCTCTGTCGGGATTTGACGAAGTGGCTCAATTTTTTATTGATTACTCTTACAAGACAATGCTATCAGAGATAAAACAAGACCTATCGGACTTTGGCGTTGAATTTGACAGATGGCAGTCTGAGAGGGAGCTATTTTCAGACGGCACTGTAACGAAGGCGATTGAGAGGCTCAGGGACATGGGATTTATATACAAGAAAGACTGGGATTGGGATTGGGATAATGTTTGTAGACAAAATCGTAGACATAGAAGAGACAAAGGATATAATTACAAGAAAGACTCCGCCGTGTGGTTTAAGGCGACGGCCTTTGGGGATGAAAAGGACCGTGTGATAATAAAAACAGACGGCCAATATACCTATTTCGCTTCGGACATTGCCTATCACGTATTGAAGCTTGACAGGGGCTTTGACGAAATAATCAACATCTGGGGGGCCGACCACCATGGATACATACCGAGGATTCGTGCCGTAATACAGGCCGCAGGTCATGACGAGAACAAACTGGTTGTGCTGCTTGTCCAGATGGTAATGCTGCTTAGGGGGGGCGTCCCTGTTCAAATGTCAAAGCGCGCGGGTGAGTTTGTCACCCTTAGAGACGTAACGAATGAAGTAGGCAAGGACATTACGAGGTTTATCTTTCTCACACGCCGCCCGGACAGCCAGCTTGAGTTTGACATGGAGGCGGTGAAAAAGGAATCCCCTGAGAATCCGGTTTATTACATCCAGTATGCGTATGCGAGGATTAACAGTGTCTTTGGGAAGGCGCGGGAAAGGCAGATATCGTTATCGTTTGGTGATGGCATCGATCTTTCCTGGCTGTCCAGCCCGGAGGAGTTGCAACTTATAAAAAAACTGATCTTCTATCCCACGGCGTTTCTAACGGCGGTGAGGACACGCGAGCCGCACAGGATTACCTTTTACCTGCAGGAGTTGGCTGGGCAGTTTCACCCCTTTTACTATAAGCACAGAATACTTGATGAGGCTGAGCCTCTGACGAGGGCGAGACTGATGCTTTGTGCATGCGTAAAAATAGTAATAAAAGAGGGCTTAAACATACTAGGCGTCTCAACCCCTGACAAGATGTAAGGCCTTCAGGCGGAGTTCTGGAAGCCGCCAACGAGCGGCAGATGGAAATCAGCAGATAAAGTGTGGGCGAGATTACGGGGTGAAGGGGGGGTTACCCCCCCTTCGTCGTTAATCTTTAAAGCCGCTATTCAATCTCTACATGTACGTTGAATGTGTCAACCGCCGATTGCGGGCCTTCCCATATGCGGTAGTAACGCAGTTTAAGTTCACTCTTGCCTTTCTTTTTTGCCATGAGCACCCATGTGGCGAAGGCGGGGGCACCGACGGTCTTCTCATCGGGAAGCAAAGTAACGGTCTTATCCTTGACTGCCTCAAAGTAATCCACGCTCAAATTGTCGAAGTACCACGCATAGCCGGTAGAACCATTTTCGGGGAGCCCTATTTGAATGATACTGCCGGAGTTTACCTTGATTTTGCTGCCGCCATCTTTTTTTGTCAGGGCGACGGACGCGCCGCTGCCCTCGCCGCCAATTGCCGACGCAACACTAAGTAACAGGACGGCGGCGGGTATGGCTGCCAACAATAGTGCACGTTTATACATTTACATAAAATATCTGTCTTACGCGGCCGGGGCCTTAACTAACTTATTGACTTTCAGCGTAAGGCGGGATATGTTCCTTGCAGAGTTATTCTTGTGGATGACGCCCTTGGATGCCGCCTTTGAATATTCCCTGATTGCCTCAATGAGGGTCTTCTGAGCCTCTTCGCTTTTGTTGTTTGTTATGGCCTCTTCGACTTTTTTAGCCAAAGTCCTCAGTCTGCTCATGACCATTTTATTTACGAGCTGCCTCTTTATTGACTGCCTGGCCCTCTTTATTACTGATGGGCTTTTCTTAGGTCTTGACCTTGCTGCCATTGCCTAACTCCTTGAATTATTTATTTTCACACAGAATCGCAATTTCGCCCTGAAATCGTAGCCCATGTGTCCTTGTCGATCTCATCGACATACTCAGACAGAGAGAATCTTTGGCCGCAACCCGTGCAGCGCAACTCGACCGCCTTTCACCTTATCAGTAAGTCTAGTCTTCCGCCGCATAGCTTACAAGTCATACAAGCCTCCTCAATTGCCGAGCATTAACTGTGATTATAACAAGTGCAGATGTTAAATGCAACAGAAATTATTGCTCATCAAAAAAATCGGCGTGTAATACCAAAATAGAAATGTCCTATTCTACCAAAGTAGAAATGTCCTAAAGA
>NZ_JBJUSG010000077.1:0-17800 GCF_046044395.1 Candidatus Magnetominusculus dajiuhuensis
GGGGGGGGGGCTGCTTTACTATTGTGACACAGTCTGGAAAGCGGGAATCCAGGACACGGCCAAACAGGCAAACGGCCAGAGGTCCCATTCCTCCGGCGGGTATTAGTGGACACTCATATGCTGGCGCAGCGTGGCTGGTGACTGCGGTACGATTGATTTAACCTCTACCCACGCGCTTTTCAATGTCCTTAGAAGCTCCTGCATGTGATATATCTTGTCAATCGAATCAGTGGCGTTTATCCTTGTAAGCTCAAGAAGCATATAGGTATAGAGGTCATGCAAACTAACGGCTACTTCGCCGCCGATTTCCATATCAAGCGAACTCATCAACTCCTCTACAATGGCCCTGGCTCTGTTGAGATACTGAATCTTCATCGGCCTGTTCTTCTTCTCTATGCTAAAAATCGCCTTCGATAAAAACCCTATTGCCCCGTCGTAGAGCTTTATCACGAGATCAAGCGGAGACAAATTATTTATGTCCGTGCTTATATAAGCACTCTTTGCGTATGCCGGGTTTGTCACTACTACCCTCCTGTTATGCCGTTGTATTTAAAGTTGGAATCCCACTGGTGCCGCTCGTGGTGCTGGAACTGCTGCTTGAAGTAGAAGAAAGACTACCGCTTTGACTCTTCAATTGAGAAATAGTGGCCTCAAGATTGGCATATTTCTGCTGATACATTTTATACTCATTGTTAAGCTGCTCTGACATGCTTGACTGTTGCGTCTGGATTGTAGAGATATTAGTTTGCATATTAGTGGTCACATTAGCTATCGTGGAGCTAATGAGATTGTTGAGCATCCCGTACGCCGAAGGGGTCTTGCTCGCATAGCTGCTGTACTTATAGGATAAGGCGTCAAGGAGTTTGTTAAATCCAAGTTGATTATAGCTTACGGCCTTGTCCATCGCCGCTGTATCAATTTGCAGCGTCCCATCTTTGAGATGGTTTATCCCAAATTGCGCGAGAATGGAAGTAGCGCCGTTAAAATATGTCGTTGTCATGGTTCGTATGGCGCTTTGAATCGTCTTTACCGTCATGTCGGAGTATAGCGGCTGCCCCTGCGAAGACACCTGGCTCAATTGGGTCAGGACATCGTTGTATGCGGTGACAAACGTTTTCAGGCCGGTGGAACTTGAGGCTGAATTCTGCCCTATATTCAACGTTACCGCTGAGGGTGATGTGGCGCTCTGCAAGTTAATCGTCACGCCTTTAAGGACATTTGTCAGCGTGTTGGTGTGGCTTGTTATTGCGAGGCCGTTAACGGTAAACGATGCGTCTGAGCCTGTCTGAAGAAGCGTCGTCGGGCCAGCAGCCGGGTTATATGAATCATAAGAAAGGTCGCTTAGATTCAGTCCCGTCGGGCCTGTACTCGTGCCAGTTATTTGAAGGCCGTTTATTGCGCCACCGTTTTTAGTGCTTACGATGAGCCTGTATCCGGTACCATCGTTTATCACCGACGCACTAACGTCGGTGGCGCTTCTGTTTATAGCGTCTCTTATGCCAGAGAGCGTGTTGTTGCTTCTATCAATATTAATCGTTGTTGTGTGGCCGTCGTTACCAACGTTGAGCGTACCGGTTGCAAACGCCACGGTGGCGTCGGAGGCATATGCCTGTGAAATCACCTCTTCGTTCTGCGCCAGTTGGCTTACCTTTATTGAGTAGCTACCGGGGGAGGCCTTGGCAGAGGCCGTGGCCGTGAGGATAGTCTGATTGGACGATGTGACGTTAAATGCGCTGATATTTGCTGACGTAAGCCCGGCAACGGCCTTTTGAAGCGTGGACAGACTTGAGGAAATCTGGCCATAGGCGCTTATTTCACTCTGGTAACTGGCCGCCTTTGTTGCAAGGTTGTTGTATGGCTGTACATCCACCTGCATACTCGCATTGATTATCGCGGTGGTATTAAGCCCGGTCGAAACACCCGTAGAAAGCGCAACAGGCGGCGCAGTAGGTGTCCATGGCGCCGTCACACCCGTTGCAGCCGTCGTACCAGTCGAACCCATTGAACCCGTCGCACTCGTCACATCAGCCATCAGGCCTCCTTGTGGTATAGGTTGTTCCCGTTGCTTGATTGTAAAAGGTTCTTCGCATTGGCGTCAAGAACCTTCATCGTTTGCAAATATTGCTCGGCAGGTATCTGCTGAACTACCTTGCCGGAGGAATCGGTAACTTTTATTACCACGTTCTTATCATCGTCAACGTCAAAAAACGCCTTTCCATCAGACATCGCCTTTTCGCCGGTATGCTCATCGCCCTTATTACCGGCATTTGCCTGTCTGGGATCAACTACCGCTTGCGGCGATATGGTGGCAACAGAGGCCTTATTGCCTGCCTGAGAGTTGCCACCCTGCCCACTGTCGGCCTGGTTTGTGACTGTAGGCGGCAATGTCGTGCTGCCTATATATGCACCCATCGAATTCAGGTTAACATCCATAACTTCCTCCTTTTAAGCGCTCCTCTATATCGCCCTCATCATCAGGCAATTTTAGAAAAGTGTATGGGGAGGCAACCCTGCCTCCCCTTTAACTATCTTATCCTACTATTTCAGCAGGGCAAGCACATTCTGTGGTTGAGTGTTAGCCTGAGACAATACTGATATACCAGCTTGCTGTATTATCATGTACTTTGTCAGGTTTGCCGTCTCTGACGCGAAGTTGGCGTCCATAATTCTTGAACGGGCGGCAGTCGTAGTCTCGACTTCATTTGAAAGATTAGATATAGCGGCGTTAAACTCATTGGCCTTAGCGCCCATTGAAGAGTTTGACGATGCTACCTGGCTCAATGCCCCGTCTATTATTGCTATGGCGTTTGATGCCTGCGAAGTCAAACCGTTTGTGCCGTTTACCATCAACGCCGACTTTCCAGAATATGTAATGGTCGTTTTTGAAGTATAGCTAAAAGCTACAGGCGCCCCTGCTCCGGACAGCCACGAACCGTCCCCCACGCCGGACACCCCGACCGTTGTGGCCGTGTGCAGATCCATGAGATGGAGTATCGCTCCATTTTTGCCGGTAGCCGAAAATGTGTTTCCGCCTAACGCGTCTGTATTCATGGAAGCTATGCTGATGGAAATCTGCGCGTCGCTGGCATTATAACCGACCGCCAATCTCGACGAGTACGTGCCGTCAAGGAGAGGCTTATTGTTGAATGTTGTTTGAGTGGCAATTCTTCCAATGTCCTCAACGAGCGAGTTAATTTCCATTTGCATTGACCCTATGTCACTGGCACCGTACTGGCCGCTCGTTGCCTGCACGGACAGCTCTCTCATTCTCTGCAGGTTAGTCGTTATCTGGGTCATTGAGCCACCGGCAGTCTGAGCCATAGACAAACCATCGTTGGCGTTGTTGATAGCTACGTTAAGACCCCTTGTCTGTGAATCCATTCTTGTTGCAATAGCAAGACCGGCGGCATCATCTGCCGACGTGTTGATTCTCAGACCGGACGACAACCTCTGCATTGCCTGGGCTAGTGGTGTTTGTGTGGCATTAAGATTCCTCTGCGCGTCAACCGACAGCATGTTTGTGTTGATAGTCATACCCATGTCTTCTACCTCCGTGTAATGTTACTCATTTTAGTCTAAAATAGCTTCCCGCTATTTTTCACTCGTGCGTCCCGTACTGCCTTTCCCCCTCATTGGGGCTGCTCATCCCTTTTACCGCTCCATCACTCTGTTAATATACTTATCGGACTTCTGCTTAAAAACTTTAATATTTCATTTATTTTAACAGGGCAAGCACGTTTTGAGGCGACGTGTTTGCCTGAGACAGCACTGAAATGCCGGCCTTTTGCAATATCGTTGACTTTGTCATGTCCGCCGTCTCCGCCGCGAAGTCAGCGTCCACAATTCTTGATTGAGCGGCTGTGGTCGTCTCTACCACATTGGAAATGTTTGATATAGCTGCGTTAAACTGGCTGGCCTTCGCACCCATCAGAGACCGCGCGCTTGTAATGGTGGCCAATGCCCCGTCTATTATTGCTATGGCGTTTGAGGCCCGCGAAGAGTAACCTCCAGCCTGACCATTTACCAACAGCGATGAGGCTCCGGTATATGTGATGGCCTCGTTTGCCGTGTAGCTGTACGCCACAGGCGCCCCTGCGCCGGATATCCATGAGCCATCCCCAACGCCCCGCACCCCTGACGATGTCGCCGTGTGGATGTCTTTGAGTGTGAGATACGCCCCGTTTTTGCCGGTTGAGGTAAATATTTTCCCGCCTAAGACATCGGTGTTCATTGAGCCTACGTTGACGTCAATAGAGGCATCGCTGGCATTATAGCTAACGTCCAATTTCGTTTGGTAATTGCCGGCAAGGAGCTGCTTGTTGTTGAACGCTGTCTCTGTGGCGATACGTCCGATATTCTCGACCAGGGTGTTTATCTCCATCTGCATAGAGCCGGTGTCGCTGGCGCCATACTGCCCGCTTGTGGACTGCACGGCCAGCTCTCTCATTCTCTGCAAGTCGGACGTTATCTGGCCCATCGCGCCTTCAGCCGTCTGCACCATAGACAAACCATCGTTGGCGTTTCTTATTGCAACATTAAGACCCCTTGACTGGGAAGTCATCCTCGTAGCTATGGAAAGACCAGCCGCGTCGTCAGCCGCAGAGTTGATCCTTATACCGGTGGACAATCTCTGAGTCGCCTGCTGCATGGGTTGTTCGGTCGTCATAAGATTTCTCTGAGCATTTACCGACATCATATTCGTGTTAAGTACAAAGGCCACGGATACCTCCCGTTATTTCATAATTTATTTCGATGCAAACCGCCGCCGCTGACGCCGATACGTTGCCGCTTTTATCTATCATTGTCTCTAATCTCATCTCTATCCTAACATTTTATCGGATTAATATGAAAATACTTTAATAAATCCACACATTATAATAATTTATGTTACTTTCGGGTGCTTACGGGCACCATTTTTTTCTGGTCATGGACTATGCCTTTCACTATGTCGGCAAAGGACAGCTTTGCCTGTTTCTTCTTATAGCATTCATTGAGGGCTGTCTTTAGTGCTTCCTTGTTGTTGACAAAGGCTACGTCGCGTTGAAAATCCTTCTTTTCGTATATAGGATTATATACGATTGAGAGTTTGCCGTATTCTGAGGCAAAACCCAGCGTAGTCAGGTAGGCCGGCGAGATGATAACATCGCAGAGCATTATCAGGTCGCCCTTTGAGTCCGGCTCCATGATAAACGACCTGCCCTTTATTTTCTTTATATCATTCATAAAGAAATCGTTTATTATATCGTCCTCGGAAAGCTCCCTGATGACGAATTTCCTCTTCATAAAGAACACCGTCTTGGGCATATCAAGCTCATTTATCGCCTCAAGGGCCTCTTTGACGCAAAATCGCAGTCTCGGATGGTTTATAAGCAGTATGACAAGCTCCTCTTTTGGCAGGTGGATACTGGGGTTGAGCAGTGAATCCATGTACTTGTCTTCTATTGTATCAATATAATACGCCTCCTGTTCATAGTTCAAAATGAAGGCGTGCAACAGGTCAAAGCCGTATTCCTTTAAATACTCCTTCTCCCATTCATATTTTATTATGATGTAATTGATCGTCCGCAGAAAAATAGGTGGCGTCTGAATGGCCGGGAACATTTGAACGCCAACGATGGGCACACCCTGTTCCTTCGCGTAAAAACACATGGTAGAGTAGAAGATGTCGCAGTCCGGAAGGGGTGGCACCTCAGTCGAAGGAATCGGCAGCATCACGGCTGTATAGGAGGTTAAGTCTATTCCCGGGTAGGTAAACGTGGCCACATGGCCCCTGAAATCGTCAAAGGCCGTCACCTTGTAGAGTTTCATGTCGGTTCCGGGGATGTACATATCGTAGGTGAGCTTGATAAACGTGTTCACGAGCGAGGCTATGTGGTCAAGGGCAATGGGGTTAGGGGAAATTATATTAGTCTTGACTGCCGGGTAGCCCTTGTGCAGTTCAACAGAGAAATCATATACCGAGCGGCTGTAGGTCAGCACATCAACCGCAATCCCCTTCATGGCCATGGCACGGGCCATGTAGAGAAGCCTGCCGTTTGTCCCTTTTAGTTCATTCTCCCCTACGGGGATGACGACTTTTGCCATTAGTTGGACTTCAGGTCTATGGCGCGCATAATATCGCGGGCCTTATCAATATATACGCCGGTGGTTATCTTTCTTAATTTTTCCGCGGTGTCCCGAATTATCTCCATCACAGGGGTGTGGTTTTGCGTGTTTGAATAGGCAATGGGCAGATACACGTCATAAACCTCTTTCAGCGCCTCCGAATTTAAGAAATCATACGCATAGATTTCCCTGTCGGGCAGGTCAATAGCTACCAGATAGCTAAGGATAGACGTCAGCATATCACCATAGCGGTGGGTTGCCTTTGACAGAAGGATGTCGAGGAAGAGTAAATCCACATGGAATCTCTTTAATTTAAGGCCCTGCCTGATGTAATAGGCCGCCCGTGAGACATCCCCATCCTCAATAGCAAACCGGCCGCACATTGAGAGTATCTTTAAGAAAGGGCTGTTGTCCTCTTTTTTGTCTTCGTCTGGTACCTGGGAGAGGGCCTTTTTTATTGACAGTCTGGCGTCAATCCCATTTTGCATCTTAAGGTACGAGATTGCTGTCTCTAAGTTTGATTCATAATCTTTTTGGCTCATTCATCCTCACTCATTGGCTCACGCACCGGGGTACGGTCATTTTCTATTAAGGTTTATTTCCTTTATATTATATCGCTTATTATTATATAGTATACCATATGGAAGGGATATATCAACAGGTAATTTTTTATAAAATCAGAGGCACAGGCCAGCATGAGCGCCCCTGAAGTTCAGCGCATACCCATAAAATTTCTCAAAGGGTCTAAGCACGTCTTCACCGATTGGCAGTACGTGGAGGCGGGATATGGGATGCCGTTTTGGAAATACTATCAGGATACATATGGTACGCGCCCGTGGTTCAGTCCTTATGGGGTTTCTCTTACCGTGGGGCAGCCTGAGATTCTCAGCCGTCCCATCATAGAGAATGACCCGATGGGATATATCGGCGCCTATAGCACCCTCAGATATGAAGACGGCCTCTACCGGCTCTGGTACGTGACATACGATTTCGACAAGGACGGGCAGGAAAACGACAAGATCTGCTATGCGCAGTCCCGCGATTTCAGGGACTGGCACCGCCCCGACCTGGGGCTGATCTCATACAAAGGCTCGCGTCACAACAATATAGTCTATGGGGTAGGCCCCAGGGCTAAGGGAGGGGACATAGGCGCCCACGGCGCGACGGTTTTTTATGACCCCTCGGCAACTCCCGACTCACGCTATAAAATGGTCTGCCTTGGGCCGGCGAAAAAAGACTCTGGCCTTATGAACTGGCTCTACGGGGCAGTGTCCCCGGACGGCATCCATTGGAAGGCCATGGCGTCAGCCGTGGGGAAATTCTCAAGCGATACGCAGTCCGTTGCCCTGTATGACGAAGGACTGAAGAAATACGTCATGTATGTTCGCCAGTGGACGCCGCAGACGGCGGCGGGTTTTGGTGGGCGGCGCATCGTTGGGAGGACGGAATCGGACACATTTAAGAAATTCCCTGTCCCAACGCCGGTACTCACACCGGAGCCGTCATGGGAGCCGTCCATGGACATATACACAAACGCCTACCACCGCTGGCCCGGGGCAGACGCTGCCCATATAATGCTCCCCGCGCTCTACCATAGAAACACTGACACCGTGACCCTGCACCTGGCCGTAAGCAGAGACGCCCATCACTGGGCGATGCCAAAAACCACGCCCATACTTGCTGAGAATTCGTCGTATGAGAAGGTGACGACATACGCGGGGGTCGGCATCGTCCCGTATGGAGAGGGGAAGTGGGCGTTTCCCGTATTTTTCTCGCGCAGGGCGCACAATGAATACGTCTCTGAACGGCCGGCAATCCATGCGGCCATTATCAGAGAAGACGGCTTTATGGCGGTTGAGGCCACACTTCGCGGTGAGTTCTACACATACCCGTGCGTATTTGAGGGGAGCCGCCTGCTGCTGAATTCCTTTTCATATCCCGGTGGCGAAATAAGAATTGAGATAATCGAATTGAGACCTAAATTCGAGATACAGCCATTTAAAGGATTTTCCATTGACGACTGCGACCCTGTCATGGGGAACTCCATGTGGCGGCCTGTCTCATGGAAGGGGACTGAGGAATTATCGGCGCTTGCCGGTAAGATCGTCCGAATTAGATTTCTGCTTATAAGGTCAAGGATATTTGCTATAAAATTTGAATAGAGCGGCAGGATTAATGATGGCCTCAACCTGAGGTTTAATATTCTTGTGACGCGGCGGTTGACAAAAATGGAGGCGGCTCTGTATTATAGAGGCACGCTTGTATCTCACGTTTAATGAGATCGATATTTCGACCTTGGAGGCAAAGATGGCTAAGAAGACTTTGGGACAGTTTGATGACATTATTGAATTCGCAGCAAAATTCGTGGAACAGCAAAAAGGCGTATGGGACCACACGGCATGGACAGATTTTTTGAAGGGGATTGGCAAGATGGGTTTTGACGTAGATGGAGAAATGCAGTCTTACCTCGGTTCCCTGCTGGAATCTCTGAAAAAATACTATGACACCGCGGCATCCACAAGCGGGATAACCACCGCAATGACAGGAATCGCAGAAAATACAGCCAGTTTTATTAATAAGACAAAGGGCAGTTGGGACCATTCGGGTTGGGAAAAATACCTGAGCGATATGCAGAAAAAAGGTGCGGAACTCTCCGATGAGACCGTTAAATATCTCGGCAGCGTCCTTGAAATCTCTAAAGAACTCTATCTTCTACCAGCACTCGCCTCAAAGATGATGTCAAAAGGAACTGCTAAAAAGTCAAAAGAGGCATAAAGAAGGCAGAGAAGTAGGAGAATAACGCGGCCCTTGCCGGGTCGGGTTGGACGCTGAGACGCGACGATATGAGCGCTCCAGCGGTAAGTCGGCTGTGCGGTGCAACCGGAGGGGTTTATATATGACTATGAGAAAGGCCGTGATTTCAGTGTTGATATTGGCGGTTGGTTTTTTGGCGACAGGCTGTGGTTTTGTCTCGGACGGGCCGTTCGGCTGGGGGATGACAAATCACAGAACACCCGTGGCAAAAGGACGAGCCTCCTCAGGATTCAGAGAAGGGCAGGCATGTCTTTATTCCTTTTTTGGTGCGGTCACTATAGGAGATGCCGGAATTGAGGCCGCCATGCGTGACGGCGGATTAAAAGATGTCTTTACCATTGACAGCTATAGCCAAAGTTTCTTCGGCACATACACAAGGCAATGCACCGTGATAGTCGGCAGTTAGCAGGGCGGGTAGTTAACAGAGTGCAGGCGGGTTAAAGAGGTTATCTCAAATAACTCCGCCTTTGACATGATATTAATGGCATATGATATTAGTGAAACATCTTATTTTGGATAACTGGCAGGGATATAGTGACACTGGTACCTTTGCCTTCCCCACTTTCAATGTCAATAGTGCCTGAGTGGCGCTTTATTATCCCTTCCACTATTGATAACCCTAGTCCCTTTCCTGAACCCACTTCCCTTGTTGTAAAAAATGGGATAAATGCCTGTTTCAGGGTCTCTTCGGACATGCCCACTCCGTCGTCAGTTATGGTGATTGCGATTATATCGCCTGCGTTAGTGCTCGTTTGCGAAGTAGTTATCTTTATATTGCCGTCATCTTTGACAGCACGAAAGGCGTTACTGAGTATCTGATAGAAACATTGATTTATCGCCCTCGCCTCACATAGACATAAGGGCAGCACCGCATATTCTTTGATAACATTCACTCCTCCCGCCATCCCTGTTAACATTGCTAATGTCTCGTCTATACTTTTGTTAATATTCACATCTTCAACATCGGGCGCGTCGCGGCGCGAGAACACCTTGAGAGAATCAACGACTTCCTTTATTCTCTCGATATTTCTGTTGGACATATTTACCTTTTTGTACATTGTGGAAATCGAATCGCCTATATTAAACTCTTCCACTAATTTTCTGTAAGTATCTATAAAATCCGCAGGGGCGGGCAAATTCATAGTATGCCTCATAAAATGCTCAAAGACAGCGAGGGTTTTGCTGAAGTAGTTTACTGACGCCTTCATAATTGACAGCGGATTGTTTATCTCATGCGCTAACCCCGCTGACAAAGTAGAAAGACCCGCCATTCTATCCATCTCTAATACCCTTACCTCAAGCGCCCTCAACTGCTCGTTTCTCAGCCTTTCGTATTTCTCCGAAATATATCTGATTATAGCAATTGCGTACCATTGTCCTTCTGTCTCCACTGATGACACTGATAATTCAATCGGAAACTCTTTGCCGTCTTTTTTGACCGCCTCTACTTCAACTGCTTTACCGGCAAGGCTGTTTTGACCTGTTTGCCCGAATGTCCTCAGCCCAATCAGATAGTTCTGTTGATACCTTTCGGGAATAACTAATTCATGCAGCTTCCTGCCTACCGCCTCCGCCTGCGTAAACCCAAAGATTGCCTCTGCCTTCTTATTCCATAATACTATGACCCCTGTGCCGTCCATCATAACAAAGGCGTCCAAAATGGCAAGGCCGATCTTCTCAAAAGGGCTTATTGGGTCAGAGGTACTTTTTTTCTCGTCCACATCATCACTACTGTGCAAGTGCCGATGTTCCGTCTGTAAAGTATTCACAAACATGATAGCCTCCCCGCGTAAAGACTCCCCTTGACCGCATGACTGAGAATAGGTACATTGAACATTGATAGGATCAATGTACAAGGTTGCAGAAATTGAGGGGTTGAAGTTTTAATAAATAAAGGCTTAAAGCTGTATGTATGTATGTATGTATGTATGTATGTATGTATGTATGTGCGCGAAATAACGTCAACATAAATTCACTAACGACATCCATGACATCGTCCTCCGGGACACAAATAGTTTTCAAACTGCTCACATTACGCATTATAACATATGACCTATTACATATCAGTTACATATTGACCGAATTTTCACTATTCAGAAGAAAAATGCAAAAATATTTAAAAAATGTTGAGGAGAGGATCAGCACATCCGGCACTGATGACCACACAATAATGTTGTTTCGGCTGGTGCCCTAGAACCGACATAGAGAAGCGAAAAGAGTTAAAAGCCCCCGTGCTTTAAGGGTAGCAGATGATATAAAATATCACCTGTGACGCTACGGAGGTAATAGGGGAAAAAGAGTAAGCGAACTTTACATATAAGGGCAATAAGGGATGCCGATGCTTGGGTTTTTATATGAGGCCAATCTGTGTATATATGATGAGTTCAGAGAGGGCAATACATCCCCTGCGTTTGGGCATAAGGATTTTTACACAGAATGTAAGAATCGAATGCCAAAGGGCAAGAAGATAAAGGCATACAGGGCAGACAGTGCGTCATATCAGGCGGAGCTGATAAACAGGTTAGAGGAAGATGCAGTTAAATGGGGAATAACGGCAGTCCATGATAAAGCGGTAAAAGCGATTATAAAAGCGATAGAAGAGGCAATGTGGTACGAGCCAAAGAAAGGACGCGGAGAATTTTAACAAAGAGTTAAAAGGTGGATTTGGAATGGAGCGTATGCCTTGTGGCCAGACATATGCCAACGCGGTGTTTTTCAGGATAGGAGTGATAGCGTATAATCTATTTAACAGTTAAGATAAATCTTTTATTGTTTATGATACACAACAATGGAATGGCAATATTATAAATGATAAAAATGCCCCAAAAAACCCTTTATATTGGCAGGTGCAAATTCCTCTATCAGAGCTTGGGATATACCACAGGATATACCACATACTTGACGGATACCATCTGATTATGTTCCACTATTGTAATTAAGAAGTGAATTTATAAATTAACAAAGAGAGTGCATGAACGTCATCGAGATATTGAAAAGCCACTATAACGTGATAAAGAGCCAATTCCATCTCACCTCTATAGGGGTGTTTGGTTCCTTTGCCCGTGGGGAGGCAAAAGCAGAAAGTGACATTGATGTTCTTGTTGAATTTGAGGAGGGATATGTTACTTTTAACAACTATGCTGAACTGAAATTTTATCTCGAAGACTTGTTGGGTAGAGAGGTAGATTTGGTAACCATGAATGCCATTCGCCCACAAATGAAGGATGTCATTCTTAGTGAAGTCACCTATGCGTAGAGGTTATAGACTTTACCTTGAAGACATTCTGACTGCTGCTGTGAAGATTCAGAGGTTCATCGGCACAGCTTCATTTGAGGAGTTCATAGTTGATGATAAAACTTATGATGCGGTAATCCGTAACCTTGAAATAATCGGAGAGGCCGCAAAGAATATTCCACAAGAGGTCAAGGATAAATATCCGGCAGTAGATTGGAAAAAAGTCTATCTTTTCAGAAATGTGCTTGCACATGAGTATTTTGGCATTGACAATCAACTGCTATGGGACATAATTCAGAACCGGCTGCCTGAACTTAAGAAGGAGATTCAGAGTATTCTTCAACCGGACAGTCTGAGGCATAACAGCCTATAGCCGGAGTACCGAAGCCGCCAACGGGGGGATAATCCCCCGTCGTCTTTAATCATAAGCAATTGGGTTTTATGACCTTTTTTTAGCGGTTATCAGCCATACCAGCGCGAAAATCCCTAATGCCGTTATTACTATTGTGCCGCCACTTGCTATGTCGAGGTAATACGATAAGACCAACCCGCTTATCACCGAAATCAGCGATATTCCTATTGATATGAAGAGCGTTTGCCTGAAACTCACCGCAAACTGCATCGCCGTTACCACAGGCACCACCATCAGGGCGCCAATCAGAAGCGCGCCTACTATCGGCATCGCAAGCACTATCGCCACCGCCGCTAAAACGATTATGACAAGATTAAATCTCTCCGCCCTCAGCCCGTTTGCCCTTGCCAGAGATTCGTCAAAGGACACGAAAAACAGCTCCTTATAAAGCAGAAAAATAGTCGCAAGAATTAAAACCCCCAAGGCCGCGATAAGATATAAGTCCCTCGTCGTTACTGTTGAAATGCTTCCAAAGAGATACGCAAACAACCCGACATTAAATCCCCCCGCCATGCTTAACAACACAACCGCCGCCGCCATCCCGCCCCAGAAAAAAAGCGCTACGGCAGACTCCCCAAACACCGCCCTTGATGTGCGCAGTTTCTCTATCCCCACGGCCGCTATAACCGACACGGCAAGCGCCCCACCCAGCGGGTACGTCTTAGTCAGCATCCCCGCCGCCACCCCCGTCAGTGAAATGTGCGCCAATGTGTCCGCCATCAGGGAATACCGCCTGACGACCATAAAAATCCCTATCACCGGGGCAATTACGGCCAAAATCGCCCCCGCGGCAAACGCCCTCAGCATAAAGTCAAATTGAAATATCTCCGGCATCATGCCCCCCTCTCAGTGACCGTGTATCACCGGCGTTACCTTGCCGCCATATGCGATTTCTATTAGCTTGTCCTCAGTGAAAACCCCCGGGTCGCTGTGGCACAGCAGCCTTGTGTTCAGACACAGGACAGTCTCTACCTCACGCGCTATAACCCCTAAGTCATGCGTGACAAACAGGATGGTTATGCCGCTGTTTTTATTCAGCTCATGCAGGAACTCATAGAACCGCTCCTTTGAGGCAGTATCCACGCCAACGGCCGGTTCGTCAAGGATCAGGACTTTCGGGTCTCCGGCCAGGGCACGCGCGATAAATACACGCTGGCGCTGGCCGCCGGAGAGTTTTCCGATGAGCCGGTCCTTCAGATGCGCCACCCCAGCGGTTTCCATCGCATGAGTGATGGCTGCATTGTCCGCCTTTGTGAAGCGCCTGAACATGCCCACTCTGGCTGTGCGGCCACTTCTGACGATTTCGTGCGCTGTGGCGGGAAAGTAAAACTCCGCCTGTGAGGCGTTCTGAGGTACATAGCCAATCAGGTAACGCCTCATAAACCCGTTGGCAGGCTCCCCAAAGAGCCTCACACTACCGGATGACGGCGTAAGAAGGCCGAGTATTATTCTGATAAGCGTGGTCTTGCCGCCTCCATTTGGCCCTATCAGGCCGGTGTACTGCCCGTCGGTGATTTGAAAACTCACGTCTTCTATGACGACATTTTTGTCGAAGCTGAAATTGAGGTTTTCGACTTCTATGCAGTATGTTGTTTTCATTGGCAGGAGAGCGCTATGCGAAGGTTTTTCAGGTTGTCCTCCATAATGGAGACATAATCTCTGCCTGCCGCTGCGTCGGTGGGCGTCAGCCCTTCTATCGGGTTTAGAACCAGCGTTGCCGCCCCTATTTCACGAGCCACGGTGTCGGCTATTTTCGGACTTACGAGGGATTCAAAAAAGATATATTTTATCCCATCTCTGCGGGCAGCCTTAACGGCCTCCCCCAAGCGCCGCGGCGATGGTTCCTCAGACGGTGAAAGGCCGCTTAATACAATGGTTTCTAAGTTATATCGAGCCGCTAAGTACGCAAATGCACCGTGGCTTACCACAATCTTTCGTGTGGCGCAGGATTTAAGGCCGTCTCTGAATTTCCCGTCTAATATCCTTAATTTATCCAGATACGCCGCCGCGTTTTTTTTGTAGACCGACTCGTTTTCCGGGTCAGCCTTTATGAATGAATCACGTATGAGTTCGACCTCTTTTTGGGCGAGCACGGGGTCAACCCATACGTGTGGGTCTGCCTGCCCGTGAGTTGTCAAAAGTGTGATGCCTGATGTGGCGTTTACCGTGAGAACCCCTTTTTTCTCTAAGTCCGGCGCAATTTTCTCCGCCCATAAATCAATGCCCGCTCCATTAAATATAAACACCTTTGAGGCATATATGCGTCTTATGTCCTTGGGCGCAGGGTCGAATTCGTGCGGTTCTACGCCGGAGGGGACTATGGTTTGTACATCATTGAGGGTACCCCCTACCTGTTTAGCAAAGTGGGCAAGGGGATAAAACGACGCCGCGGCTGCAATAGTGGCATTTGCCCTTGCTGGCAATATAAATAAGGCAGTGAACGTGGCCACTATCAGCAGCGACTGGTATAGAGTCAGACAGTAATACCTCATCAGCACTCCGTGCAGGGGCTACACCCCGCGCAGATGCCAAAAAAATTCAACGCATGGCCGGTAACTTTAAAATTCTTCAAATCAACACGGCTTAACTGCTCTTCCAGCGCGCAATCTTCAATCGCCACGCACTCAACGGCACTGCACCTCAGGCACAAGATGTGGTGGTGATGGCCGAGGCGGTCAAGCTCATATCGCTTCCTGCCGTCACCGGCATTGACTTCCACGATTATGCCCTGGGCAGATAAAAAATCCAGTTCGCGATAGATTGTCGTCTTATTTGCCTTCACGTCTAAGGCAAGGAGATGTGTCCTCAGCTCCGGGGCAGATATAGGTGCGCCCGCGTTAGAGAAGAATACCTCTATAATAAGTTTTCTTATCTTAGTCAGACGAAACCCCTTGTCTTTCAGTGCCTCAAGTGTTTGTTGTCTCATGCGGAGATTGTATTGCAACGGGGTTGCATTTGTCAATACGTCCCCCTGCTTCTTAATTGGGGGCTGCCTTGCCGTAATTCCCGTAAAAGTTGTACAATACATACATTGGAGATAACTGCACAATGGAGGATACTACAGATGAGTTACCCTATTTTTAGAGTCAGTGCCGTTGCGCTTCTCTTGTTGCTGATTGCCTTTTTACCGGTGCAGGCTGCCGGTGCAGGTGCCGCAGACAAGTATTTCAGCCGCGCAATCAAGTACATGGATAAAGGGGATTTCGACAAGGCAATCGCCGATTTCACCAAGGCATTGAAGATTAACCCATATTTAGCCGAGGCATACTACAACCTTGGGCTTATATTCGGTAAAGAGAAGCATGACTATGAAAATGCCATAGTTGGCCTTAGCAGGGCGGTACAACTTAACCCAAAATACGCCGAGGCGCATAACAGTTTGGGAGAAGTATATCGCATTGGGAAAAAGGACTATGACAAGGCCGTTGCTGAGTATAGCGAGGCCATAAAGATTAAGAAGGATTTTGCCGAGGCATACTACAACAGAGGGATTGCCTTTTTTGAGGGTAAAAAGGAATATGACAATGCCACTGCGGACTATACAAAGGCACTGGAAATTAACAGGAATTTTGCCGCGGCCTACTACAACAGGGCTATTGTATACATGACTAAGGGCGATAAGACAAACGGATGCGGTGATATTGCCCGTGCCTGCGAACTTGGCATGTGCGAGTATGCCCAACATGTTAAATCTACAGGTGAATGTAAATAGACAGGTATATCAGGCATGAGCTGGTTGTGGTGAGGGGAGACGACTGCAGAAACCACAGCCGCCTCCCTTGGAGATATTCCTAATACGATACCTGCGAGACTATCGCACCGCTTAAACTAACGACATACAAATACGAGGTCTTGGTGGGTGCGCCGCCCTTGGTGGTGCTGGCAGTCCAGACCGCCGTGGTAATGTATATGTTGCCGCTTACCACTACCGGCATGGATGTTCTCATACCCTCTAAATTGACAGATGTCGGCGTGGCGCTCTGACTCAGTGGCAGCGACATTATGTACAATACCGTCGAAGGACTAGCTGTGGCAGTCGCATGGACGACGGCCGGGGCGATGAGATAATTGCTGGAGGAGGCCCCTTGTCCGACTATGAGCTTCCCGGCCATGCCATGCAACGTGATCGAGTTTTTTCCCCCCGCGCTGGTTATCGCCAATACGGTTGACGTCATTGCCGTGATGTTGTCTGTGGCATTAGGTGACGCTATATAAGAGGTGCCGTCGCTGCCTACCGCAAGAGAGCTTCCTCCAGGTTGTAACATAGCACCGCCGTGTCCGATCATATTGCCAGGTGTGCCAAAGCCGACGGTTCCATTAAAGCCGCCCGGTACAGTAAAGTTGCCAGGTGCGTCAATGGCATATACGCTCTGCCCAAAGACAAATAACCCTGCCACGACAATTGCCAGAACATAAATCTTTGTTTTCATCTCTCCATTTCTCCTCTTTGCTTTTTAGTGGGTTTCACCAATAAAATTGGCTCGCCTATAGTCTATACGAAGCGGACACCATAGTCAAGGCCACCTTATGACAACTTTATCCCATCATAAGCCCTTCATTTTAAAGTCTTCACACATTTTCAGAAACAGTTTCGAATCAATGCCCTATAGACACCCCGAATTGCAAAAAGGTTTAGTGTGGTTATCAAAAAAAAAATTCTCCTGATGGCCTTCGAAAACCGCATCGGCAAAAGGGAAGCCCCCTTGTGTGGAGACTTCCCTTATGTATCTTTCGTTGAATCCTTTCCCGTATCTACGCAATCAGGTTTACCGATGAGCTGGAATTGCCGCCCTGAGCCGTGTTCGTTGTACTGGACTGTGAAGAGGATTGCGTCTTCCCCGCACCGGATTTCTTATGGTGGTGCCCGTGTGTATGTTTACCACTCTGAGCCTGCTGAGTCGCATATGGGTTTATTTGACCGCCTACCGATGATACCATTTTGATTACCTCCGTTTTCCACTAATTAACGTTGTACGTATTCGCACACTAAAGTCGTGTCGGCATATATCATGCCAAAGACATGAATCGTTGATAGAGCAACATCACTTGGCCCTGTTTTAATACAAAAGCAGGAAATAATTTCCTATGGCGGAATATTTTTCCCTATATTCGCTGTTGGTACCTGATGAAATATTTTGTGACATTTTGACGCAGGGCAAACACATTAGAAATTGTCTCACTTATTTTTGTCATTCCGGCTTGTCCGGAATCTGTCCTTATGCCTCAGAATATGC
>NZ_JBJUSG010000078.1:0-17760 GCF_046044395.1 Candidatus Magnetominusculus dajiuhuensis
TTTAGGACATTTCTACTTTGGTAGAATAGGACATTTCTATTTTGGTATTACACATATTTTTCACAGGCGGCCTGCTGGCCCATCATTTACTGACAATCACAAGGCAAACGCACTATGTATTTCTTTTTCTGTTATTGCAAGACCTGACCCCCCTTACCATGAGCCTATATGCCCAACTTATTTTTTAAATCCTTATGAGTTACCCACTTCTTGTTCTTTAACTTAGTTTCAACTGCGGAATAGTAGTCATCTCTGTCTTGTTCGATCTCTTTATATTTCAGGTATTCATTGTAGTCCATTATTACGGCAAATGGCTTGCCGTTTTCTTCTATTACATGAGTTTTTATCATCTATATGCCTCCTTTCTGTGTTTTATTTCATAAATAAGCATGGTAGTTCCGTCATCCTCAAATATAATTCTGTAATCTCCTATGCGAAGTCTCTTGAAATCCCCTAATGTCCCTTTAAGAATCTTCACGTCATAAGTCATTGACGGGCCTTCAGCATAAGACTCAAATGTATTTTCAACCTATCGGGTGTACCATTGTGATATACATGTTAAGTATGGTTTAGTGTTTACAAGTATTGGAGCCAAAAATGATATATCATCTAAAAAACTCAGGACTAAACCTATACGAGGTAATTTAGACAAAGCACCACTTCCCGGCCTGTATGAAATACCAGCAGATGGCCTAGCCCATCAATCCACAACACCATCTATGGTGAAATCAATAGCTTCCATGAAGGTATTGTATCACCATACATGAAGTTTTGTCTATGCGAATAAACATTTTTCAGAGGATGTGGGCAACGGTTCTCTTTCGTGTAGTTTTTTCGTGAGGCAATTCGCCTTGTCGAAACTCCCTATAAAATGCTATAACAAGGCTTGGGTTATAGAGAACTCATCTGATTATGCTCATGGAGTGGCGGTAGTGACAGATATGCTTAATGCTGAACAGCCAGACCTTTTTGAAGACCTCTTTGGAGAGACGAATCAGATAAGCATATATATTAACTCTCTGAACCTTTCTGCTGCGAAGCAAGCCATAGAAAAACTCAAACAGTCAAGACAGTCAATAGATTTAAGGAATGAGAGCCAAATATGCGAATTTTTCATGGAACATCTGATACTGTCTGATGTTACAAACATGGTTTCAACATGGAAAGAGTTTACTGAGACGTTCAAAGGTAATAATCTGGCGTCAAATAAGCATCTGAAAAAGAATTACTTCACTGCTCTGTGCAAGACGATAGAGGAGCAAAAAAACGATGACGATTATGTTTTGAATATCCCCGTAGGTTTATTTTACATATACGCCGGAGATTTAAAGGGTGCGAAGGCAAGGTTGGAAAAGGCCATAGTAAAACACCCTGATGATGCGAGACTGAGCGGATATCTTGGTGAGCTGCATTTCTTAAGAGGTAACGTGCAAAACTCAAGGATATGCTACAGAGAGGCATTTGAGGCTAATCCCAATGGTGTTGATCTTGATTCCATAAGCGATGGCGCGGTCATAGACCTGATAAACCATGTAAAAAGGGATGTGTCAAATAGCGACTATATTGACTGGGTAGTCATTTACGGTTGTATTGAGAAGATATTCCCATATAAAATTATCAAAATACTTGATGATTTAAGACTCTATGTCAATGACTTCCTAAAAATGGAGACAGATTATAAGAAGGGTAAAGCTAACCCCTTGAAGCCGAAATTATTTTATAAATGTATGGTATTAGCTGAAAGCAATCAATACCTGAAACACATACGAAGTGTTGAGTTTATAAAGATTAGGGCGCTTATGAAGGACATAAATCCAGAACTCTTTGGGATTTACATGGAGGGCAGGAAATAAGACCTGACCCCATTGTTTATTCCCTGAGGCAACGTTTCAGTTTTTTCGTGAGGCAATTTAGGGCGCAGGGCAATCGCATTTGAAAAAAAATTACAAGATACCTATGCAATAATTCCGCCTTTGTCCCTTGCCATCATTCCGGCTTGTCCGGAATGACAAAAATAAGGGCGGTGACAAAAATAAGGGAGGCAATTTCTAATGCGATTGCCCTGATTCGGGGCGTTGACAGAAAGGGTTATGGGCGGTATAATAGAGATATGACCAAGACGATGGAGTTATACATACTGCTTAAAGACAAGCTCGGAGAGCAGGAAACAAAAGCGCTCATTGAGGCATTTGATGAGGTCTCTGAACAGGCCAAACGTGAGGCCGCCACTAAGGCTGACCTTGAAAACATGAAATCTGCACTTGAACTAAAGATAGAAAAGTCCAAAACAGATTCCATCAAATGGATGCTGGCCTTCTGGGCAAGTCAAATCGGCATACTAATAGCCGCCATAGCTGTAATGCTTAAATTCTTCCTGAAATAGATCGGCTGTCCAAGAGTTAGGACTTCTCACGTAGCCAATATTTAATCGCGGACATAATCCACGGTGCCAAGTCAGGAAAGTCAACGCCGGGGCCAAAGACACACATAGACGCGCCCGCCACCGATATGCTACTATTAACCCCATGAAAACTATCGAAATATACGATACAACATTAAGAGACGGTACTCAGGCCGAGGACATATCACTCACGCTTGAGGACAAACTCCTGATAACAGAAAGGCTTGACACCTTCGGCATTCACTATATCGAAGGCGGGATGCCAGCCTCAAACCCCAAGGACGCGGAGTATTTCAGGCAAGTCAAAGACATGAAGCTCAAAACAGCGGTTATCGCCGCCTTTGGCAGCACCCACCGCCCCGGCGTAAGTGCGGAAGATGACACCAACCTCCGGGCGCTTGTTGAGGCCGGTACCGAGTGCGTTACCATATTCGGCAAGACCTGGGATTTCCACGTCCGCCATGCACTGGGGATAGAAAACGATGAGAATTTGCGTATCATACACGATTCCTTTAGATTTCTGAAGTCGAACGTTAAGAAGGTTTTTTTCGACGCCGAGCATTTCTTTCAGGGCTATATCAATAATCCAGGATATGCAATTGAATGTCTCAAGGCAGCCGTAGATGGCGGCGCTGATTGTCTGGTACTGTGTGATACCAACGGCGGGTGTCTGCCAGAGCAGGTTCACCGTATTACCACTGAGGTAATAAAGTCCGTCAACGCTCCGGTTGGCATTCACGCCCATAATGACTCAGACTGCGCCGTGGCAAACACCCTTGAGGCCGTGCGCGCCGGTGCCGTGCAGGTGCAGGGGACTATTAATGGGCTTGGCGAGAGATGCGGCAATGCCAACCTGTGCTCAATCATCCCCAATCTCCAGCTCAAGCTGGGTTATGAGGTGCTTGGCGGCAGTGCTGCCCTTACGCAGCTCAGAGACGTTTCGCGCTACGTGACAGAGATAGCAAACATGCCGCATTTTAAGCGTCAGCCGTATGTCGGTGACAGCGCCTTCGCCCACAAGGGCGGGATGCACGTAAGTGCCATCATAAAGCACTCAAGCACATATGAACACATTGAGCCGGCCCTTGTCGGCAACTCCCAGAGGATACTGATTTCTGACCTCGCCGGTAAGAGCACACTTCAGAGAAAGGCCGAGGAGTTTGGGGTGCACATGGGGGACGCCAATAAGATTCTTGAGATACTGAAGAGGCTCGAAAACCAAGGGTACCAGTTTGAGGGGGCAGAGGCCTCGTTCGAGCTTATGATAAAAAAGGAGACCGGCCAATACAAGGAGGCCTTCGAGTTTCTCGGGTTTCAGCTTATGACCCAAAAGACATGCCATGAAAGCACCTCAACAAACACCGCCATTATAAAGATGAAACTGCCCGACGGTGAACTTGTCCATACGGCCGCCGAGGGAAACGGCCCGGTCAATGCCCTTGACAATGCCCTCAGAAAGGCCCTTGAGCGCTATTACCCCGCCCTAAAGGAAGTCTCGCTGCATGACTATAAGGTCAGGGTACTCACCGGGGGTGCGGGTACATCCTCAGGGGTGCGAGTGCTTATTGAGTCCGGCGACCACAGCTCACGCTGGGGCACAGTGGGCGTAAGCCCTAATGTTATAGAGGCGTCGTGGCACGCCCTTGTGGATAGTATTGAGTATAAACTCCACAAGGATAAGTTAATCAAAGAGTAAGTAATCATTAAAGGTTGTATGGGAAAAAAGACAACTTAGTTACGTTCAGCGATAAAAACAGACCGGGGGTACAAAAAAAATGGCAGGCCCGCAGTGGACAGTGTTAATAGTTGACGATGAGCCGGGCTTCAGGCAATTGCTTAGGCAGATATTGCAGGATAAGTACAATCTGTCGTTTGCGGGAAGCGGCGCTGTGGCCTTGGAGTTGGCTCAGAGTATAAGGCCGGACTTAATCCTTCTTGACATAGTAATGCCAGAGATGGACGGCTATGAAACATGTAACAGATTAAAGGCCGACCCGACGACCGCCGACATACCGGTCATTTTTATCAGCGCCCTTTCAGACAGCGCCGAGATAGTCAGCGCCTTTAAGGGCGGGGCGGTGGACTATGTGCGTAAACCGTTTCAAAACGATGTGGTAATAGCCCGTATAGATACACATTTGAAGTTGTATAACCTGCAGCGCCATCTGGAAAACAGGGTAGTAGAGGAAATCGAGAGGCGAAGGTTAGAGGAACAGATGCTCATCCAGCAGTCCAAAATGGCGGCGATGGGCGAGATGATCTCCGCGATAGCCCATCAGTGGAAGCAGCCGTTAAACACATTGGGCCTTGTAATGCAGGATGTTGAGGACGCGTTTAAGGCAGGGGAGGTAGACGCTGGCTATCTTAAAGAATTTGTCAGCCATGGCATGGACCTTATTAATCTTATGTCCCATACCGTGGATGATTTCCAGAACTTCCTGAAACCATCCAAACATAAAGATATATTCGATGTAACGGAGGCCTTTTACGAGGTGCTCAGGCTATTTTCAAATATATTAAAAAGCAACGCCATTACGATTGCCATAAATACTCCAAAGACGCACCCCATATACGCCACAGGTTATCGCAATGAACTAAAGCAGGTAATCCTGAATCTGATAAACAACAGCCGTGACGCGATAAATTCAGCAAGGAAAAGGGGGGTTATTAAGAAGAATGGATATGTTACCATAGATATTGAAGAGGCAGAGGATAAGGTTGTCATCAACATAAGCGACAACGGCGGGGGGATAGACAACGATGTGATAGATAAACTCTTCGACGCGTATGTGACCACCAAAGGAGAGGGAGGCACCGGCATTGGCCTTTACATGTCAAGGGCTATTATCGAGGGGAAGATGAACGGCAGGATTACCGCCTCTAATGTAGAAGGGGGAGCGCGGTTTACCATTGAGCTACCTACTGTAACACAGAAGGGAGATATGATATGACAGACATTAAATTCAGTATTTTGGTAGTTGACGACGAGGCAGGTAATCGTCAAATCCTGAGACAAATATTGAAAGATAAATATAAGCTGTTCTTTGCCGCGGAGGGTATGGCTGCTTTAGATATAGCCGCTCAAAACAAACCCGATATGATATTGCTTGATATAAATATGCCGGGGATTGATGGATATGAGACGTGTCGGCGTCTGAAAGCTAACCCCGCGGCAGCCGACATCCCGATTATCTTTATTACCGCTTTAGGAGATGTAGGGGACGAATCCAACGGATTTGAAGCCGGATGCGTTGATTACATTACAAAGCCGGTATCTGCGCCTATCGTATTACACAGGGTTGCCGCCCATTTAGAGATAGCTCATCACAGGCGGCTCGCTGAGGAGACGGTTAAGATACGCACAAAACAGTTGAATGAGAGCCAGCAATCTGCTGTGATTATGCTTGGAGAGGCCGGCCACTATAATGACACAGATACGGGAAGCCATGTATGGAGAATGGCGTCCTATTGTGGAGAAATAGCGAGAGTATGCGTATGGCCTGTCAATATGCTTGAAAGTTTGGAACTCGCGGCAGTAATGCATGATGTGGGAAAGATAGGAATTCCCGGCAGCATATTGAGAAAACCCGGCAAACTTGATCCCAACGAATGGAAAATAATGGAAACACATACTACAATCGGGCACAGTATCCTATCAAAAAGCAATACGCCGCTATTTGAGATGGCGGCCGTTGTGGCGCATTATCACCATGAGAAGTACAACGGCACGGGTTACCCCAAAGGTTTAAAAGAAGAGGAAATACCTGAAAGTGCCGCGATTGTGGCCGTTGCCGATGTCTTTGACGCCCTGACTATGATACGGCCATACAAAGAGGCATGGCCTATTGATATGGCCTTTGAGGAGATTAAAAAGGGGTCTGGAAGCCATTTTAATCCACATATCGTTGAGTGCTTTTTTGAAGCCATGGACGAAATCATAAGGATTAAAGAATCCTGGGATCAAAAGGAAAAGGAGGGCAGCTCCTGAAAACAGCAGTTGAAAGGCTTATACCAAAATGTGGGCTTGACTTGTCTGTCATTCCCGAATGCCACCGTTCCCTGTCTGTCATTCCTGCGAAGGCAGGAATCCAGTCGTTAAGAAGATGGATTCCATTATGTTAAAATCACGTAACAAGATTATTGCAGCCACTATAGTTGTTCTCATAGCCGTGGGGGCCTTATATTTTTTCTCAGGGTTTTTCTCCGGCAAATCCGGCTCCAAGCCTCAGAATACCGCTGCGCAAAAAATCTACAAGCTGACCTTTGGACATAGCATGCCTCCAAACAGCGCCATAGACATCTCGGCGAGAAAATTTGCCGAGGTAGTATCACAAAAGACAAACGGCGGCGTAACTATAACAATTTATCCCAACCAGGAGCTTGCCAACGACCACAAAATGATAGAAATGGCGGTTGAAGGAGATTTGGATATACTTCTTACGCCGACAGCAAAAATGGGCGCGGTACTTCCAGCATTGCAATACTCCGATATTCCATTTCTATTTCCACACAAAGACGACGCCTACGAAATGCTGGCTGGAGAGCCAGGCAGGCTGCTTTTACAGCAACTCAATGGGTTCGGCCTCATAGGGGCGGCGTTTTGGGGCAGCGGGTTTAAGCAATTTACCGCACACAAGGAAATTCACTCTCCGAAAGATTTTAAAGGTATGAATGTCAGGATAATGAAAAGCCCCCTGATAATGGATCAATTCAGGGAATTCGGGGCTAATCCCATCCCCATAGATTTCCACGAAACGTATAAGGCATTAAAGGATGGGGTTGTCGAAGCCGAAGAAAATCCAATAGTAGTCATATATGATATGAAATTTCACGAAGTTCAATCTCATATTGTAATAAGCAACCATGCCTACCTTTCGTATGTGTTTAGTTTCAGCAAGAAAAATTTTGAGAAACTTCCACCAGATATTCAACAGATACTTATGGCAACGGCAAAAGAGCTGGCCGGATATGAAAGAGAATTGATAGATGCGCAGGAAGCCGATGTGTTGAAAAAACTTGCAGAGACCGGTATAAAAATAACATATTTAACCGACGATGAGATAAAACAATTCCAGCTTGCCACCAAAGGTATTCTCTATAAATACGCCCCTGTCATTGGCGATGATGTGATAGCCTCAACTTTGGAATATCTCAGGCAGAAGTATAAGTATGAGGCCGGAGACGATATTATTATCGGTTTGAACGCTGATATGACACTTGGGTCGTCTATAGCCGGGATTGCGATAGAAAGAGGAATGAAGATTGCCGCAAAGGAGATAAATGAAAGCGGAGGACTGCTCGGGAAAAAACTTATTGTTGTAACGATGGACCACGCTGGAAACACAGCGAGAAGCAATGATAATATAAGGTTATTTGCTAAAATAAAAAACCTCGCCGCCGTTATGGGCGGCCTTCACAGCCACATTGTAATGGGGGACCTGAAGTTAATACATCTTTTTAAGATTCCATATCTCCTTCCATGGACGACCCATCCTCAGGTAGTTCAAAACGGTTACGAGCCGAATTATGTTTTCAGGCTTTCCGCAAACGATATATATGCCGGACCGTTTTTGGTGGAACAGGCATTAAAAAGAACAAGGAAAATAGCTCTTCTTCGGGTCAACACAAGCTGGGGCAATGTAAATGAAGAGATAATGGCAAATTACCTGAAAGAAAAGGGTTTAAAATTCACAGCGATAGAATCGTTTAATTTGGGTGAGACAGATTTTCATGAACAAATCGAGAGGATTGCCGGCTCGGGGGCCGGGATAATTCTAATGCTGGCATATAATAAAGAGGGAGCAATTATAATAAAGCACCTGTTTTACAGTAAAAAGAAAATTCCCGTTATCTCGCACATGGCAATAACGGGAGAAGATTTCTATAAAGAAGTAAAAAAGGAGCTAACTACGATTGATTTATCATTTATGCAGACATATTCATTTATAACCGCAAATAATACCAGGAGTAAGGAATTCGTGAACAAGTATATGAACGAATATGGCGTAAAGACCCCGCAGGAGATATTCTCTCCAAATGCAACGGCGCGTGCTTACGACCTGGTTATGTTATTAGCAGAGGCGGTCAGGCAGGCGGGTACGCTTGATAGAGCCGCAATAAGAGACGCTATGGAGACTATCCAGCACTATGAAGGCCTGACTAAGATGCATTCGCCGCCGTTTACAAAGACCCGGCACGACGCGCTGGACGAAAAGGGATATTTTATGGCCGTATTTGATAAAAATGGGGCGATAATTCCCATCAGTGAGGGTAAAAAATGATCAGAAAACTATTTGGCAATAGTATCAAGACCAAACTACTGATAAGATATTTATCTTTTGTAATAGTGCTGACGGCTGCGACAATAGCCACCGTCGCGCTGCTATTAACAGATGTATTATATAAGGAGATGACAGACCGCATTACAACATACGACGTTCATTGTATGGACAATTTTGAACAGTATATAAATACGATGTTAAATACGGCTAAAGATTTCAGTAAGAACACAATTGTAACAGACGCCTTGATAAATCCTGAGCTTCGTTCCGCTTATTTTTCCAAAATATCAAATATATTTGTAATAAACGGTGGCGTCAGCGTCGTAGATTATGTCGGATACACCATTTATTCTAACATGAAAGATACGCCTGATTACTCGAAGTTGTTCCAAATAAGGCTGGCTCTCGCCAGTGGAAAAGAAAACGTATTTCTTACCGACAAAGGCACTATTATTATCGTAGTCCCGATAGAGTATTATAAGTCGCCGCAAGGGGCAATCGTCGTTGAGTCCGATGTTATGAATGTATTTCTGGCAGCCAATCAAAATGACCCCATTTATTACCACAGGCTGTATGCTGGCGACAAACTGATATCAGAAATGAACTATATAAAAGGTAATGTGTATATTACGGCAAAAAAGACGGCTGACAAGGAACACACAATTCTTAATAAACTGAAAATTACTCTGGAAGCAGGTATATTAAAATCGGTATATCTGGTCATTGTCTATAACGCAATCACGAAACTTGGCATAATAGGATTAATTTTTCTTATTGCGGCGGCCTATATTACAAAAAGAATCGGCAATAATATAGTCAATCCGATTTTGGCGTTATGCGATAAAATCAGCAGGGCTGCTGAAAATGAAGACATCAAATGCAGCCCCACCGGTACCGGCGATGAACTTGAGACCCTTGCCATGACGTTTGCCATCAGGACGGAGAGTCTGATGGCAAAAAACATACAGCTTTCAGAGGAAATGGGCGAGCGGATTGCCGCAGAGAAAAAACTCAAGGCCGCTCATGATATGCTTGAGGTGAGAGTTGCAGAGCGTACAGAGGAACTATCCATTGCAAAGGAGGTAGCCGAGGCAGCGTCGCTGTCTAAATCTGCCTTTGTGGCAAACATGAGCCATGAAATCAGAACCCCAATGAACTCTATTGTCGGGTTCTTAGATTTGGTTGCGGAAGATGCCTCAATAACCAGTAAGAACAGGGAGTATATAGAGATTGCAATCAAGTCGGCGAAGTCTCTGTTGAGATTGATAAACGATATTTTGGATATCAGCAAGCTCGAAAGCGGCAAGATAGAGATAGAGAGCCATCCCTTTAGCATCTATAAATTAATTGAGGGCGTAAAAAATTCCTTTGAGCAGCAAATCCGGCAAAATGGCCTCTATTTTAAGATAACGCTTGATTCAGGGCTTCCATCGGAATATTATCTTGGGGATTCAGCGAGATTGACACAGGTAATCATAAATCTCATAGGCAACGCCATTAAATTTACTGAACACGGGGGAATTACATTAACAGTAAACCAGAGGGATGAAGACGGCACGATGCTGTTTTCGATTGTCGACACGGGATTGGGCATTCCAGAGGACAGGCAGGACAAGATATTTGAGGCATTTACGCAGGCCGACAGCTCAACAACCCGTCGGTTTGGGGGAACGGGCCTGGGCACAACGATATCCAGACAACTGGTTGAGCTGATGGGCGGGCGCATATGGCTGGAGAGTGAGCTGAACAAGGGGAGTGTGTTTAGTTTTACGGTCAAATTAACGCCCACGCAACAAACTGTAAATGAAGAGATTGAAGATACACATGTATGTAAGCTTCAAAAAATACTCCGGATATTGGTTGCAGAGGATGTAGAGGAAAACATCTTGCTGCTAAAGACCCGTCTTGAGCAGCGCGGCCACAGGATTGAAACGGCGCGAAATGGGTATGAAGCCGTGGAGTGCTACAAAAGAGACGGTTTTGACATAATACTCATGGACATGCAAATGCCTGTGATGGATGGTCTTGAGGCCACACGTCAAATTCGTGAGATAGAATCAAACACCGGCACACATATACCGATAATAGCCCTCACCGCAAGTGTTACTTCTGATGAGCGCAAAATATATATCAGCAAAAGTGTTGATGAGGTGGCCGCAAAGCCAATTGATTTTAAGGAGTTGTTTAACACTATGGAGAGATTAACCCCTGAGCACACAGGGCAGACAACCAGTATGGATTTAAAGACAGCGCCGGGCGTTGAGCCAGTGCGGCAGTCCCCTGCCATAGACTCACAGAAGGCAATGGACATGTGGGGGGATTGGAACGTCTACACTGAGGCGTTGGCGGGTTTCATGGAGAAATATAAGGACGCGGCACAGACGATTGCTTCGTGTCTGGATAATGGAGACATTGGCGCGGCAAAGGGCATATCGCATTCAATCAGGGGTCTTTCTGGAAATCTCTCAATGGTGGAGGTTTATGATATTGCTTCAAAGATTGACAATCTGCTTAAAGGCGGAGATACAGACGGCGCGAGGGCGTTGCTAAACGATTTGGCCAAGGCGATAAATGACGTGGCAGCTTACATAGAGGGCATGGAAGTAAAAAAAGTTGGCCCCGACCATGAAATACAGGAATTAAGCAAAGATGAACTAAGAAATATTTTCACAAAAATACTGGCCGCATATAATCAATACAACCCTGACGCTGTAGAGCCGCTGCTTAAGGAGTTAAAAGGGTGTCTGCGCGGGGAGCAATTAGCCGCGATAGAAAAAGGCATTGATGAGCTTGATTTTAACAGGGCTAAGGAAGAGACGCTAAAACTAATGAAAAGGCTGGAGATAGATTAACAGTGACAGGGCTGCCATCGGGGCAACCGCAGTTGAAAAATAAAGCAGAAGATACCTATAGTGGAGGCTCAGAAGAGGTTAACGATGAAGGATAGGCAGACAATAAATAAAGGGCGTCTTTTAGTGTTACTACTGGCACTTTTCGTGTTTGCTGCCAGCTGGGTGTGGACTCCGATATATGCCGATGTGCCTGCACAGGGCGCTAACTCACTGGTTGAGTTGACGAATGAGGAGAGGGCATTTCTTAATGGCAGACAAGTGCGTATAGGTGTGGATTCTGATCGTGCACCTTACGAATTCCTCGACCATGATGGCGTTTACTCCGGCATCAGTGCAGATTTTATAAAGGTATGCGCGCAGCGTCTTGGCATACAGCTTGTCATTGTGCCCGGTCTCAGCGTCAGTGCGGCCATAAAAAAACTACAAGATGGTGAAATAGATGTTATAACGAAGATTGCCGATGAACCAGACCGTAGAGAATACATCCAGTTTACCAAGGCGTATGCCAGCTCTGTTGCGGTTATTGTTACCCGCCAGAATACCAGAGACATAGGGGGGGTTGGCGATCTCAAAGGTCTCAGGGTTGGCGTGTGTAGAGGTCAACTTGTCGAAACTTTTATGAAACGAGACTATCCTGATTTGCCGCTTGAAATTCTGCCCGATGTCCATAATGCACTTGTAGATCTTGCCGCCGGAAAAGTTGATGCCTACATAGAAAATATGAGCATGGTAGGCTATAATATAGATAAACTCGGGTTGACCACCCTTAAAATCGCCGCACAGTCACCATACACATATGATGTGGCCTTTGGCGTCAGAAAAGACTGGCCGCTTTTGGCGTCCGCTCTTGATAAGGCGTTGCTTGGCATGTCGAAAGAAGAAAAGTCTGCGATAATGAGCCACTGGCTTACCGTTGAATATCATAACAAGATTAACTGGAGGGTTTACGGCCCGATTGCCGCTTCGCTGTTTATTATAACAGTCTTCGTTATTATCTGGAACCGGCGTCTAAGGCGTGTGGTTCATAAGCTGGAATTAACGCGGCAGGAACTGATGGCTGCGAACGAGAAGACAGAGGCGTGGACAGAGGAACTATCCATTGCAAAAGAAGCCGCAGTGGAAGCATCCATAGCCAAATCTGTCTTTATAGCAAACATGAGCCATGAAATAAGAACTCCAATGAACTCGATTGTCGGGTTCCTGGACTTAGTTGCGGAAGATGCCTCAATAACCAGTAAGAACAGGGAGTATATAGAGATTGCAATCAAGTCGGCGAAGTCTCTGTTGAGATTGATAAACGATATTTTGGATATCAGCAAGCTCGAAAGCGGCAAGATAGAGATAGAGAGCCATCCCTTTAGCATCTATAAATTAATTGAGGGCGTAAAAAATTCCTTTGAGCAGCAAATCCGGCAAAATGGCCTCTATTTTAAGATAACGCTTGATTCAGGGCTTCCATCGGAATATTATCTTGGGGATTCAGCGAGATTGACACAGGTAATCATAAATCTCATAGGCAACGCCATTAAATTTACTGAACACGGGGGAATTACATTAACAGTAAACCAGAGGGATGAAGACGGCACGATGCTGTTTTCGATTGTCGACACGGGATTGGGCATTCCAGAGGACAGGCAGGACAAGATATTTGAGGCATTTACGCAGGCCGACAGCTCAACAACCCGTCGGTTTGGGGGAACGGGCCTGGGCACAACGATATCCAGACAACTGGTTGAGCTGATGGGCGGGCGCATATGGCTGGAGAGTGAGCTGAACAAGGGGAGTGTGTTTAGTTTTACGGTCAAATTAACGCCCACGCAACAAACTGTAAATGAAGAGATTGAAGATACACATGTATGTAAGCTTCAAAAAATACTCCGGATATTGGTTGCAGAGGATGTAGAGGAAAACATCTTGCTGCTAAAGACCCGTCTTGAGCAGCGCGGCCACAGGATTGAAACGGCGCGAAATGGGTATGAAGCCGTGGAGTGCTACAAAAGAGACGGTTTTGACATAATACTCATGGACATGCAAATGCCTGTGATGGATGGTCTTGAGGCCACACGTCAAATTCGTGAGATAGAATCAAACACCGGCACACATATACCGATAATAGCCCTCACCGCAAGTGTTACTTCTGATGAGCGCAAAATATATATCAGCAAAAGTGTTGATGAGGTGGCCGCAAAGCCAATTGATTTTAAGGAGTTGTTTAACACTATGGAGAGATTAACCCCTGAGCACACAGGGCAGACAACCAGTATGGATTTAAAGACAGCGCCGGGCGTTGAGCCAGTGCGGCAGTCCCCTGCCATAGACTCACAGAAGGCAATGGACATGTGGGGGGATTGGAACGTCTACACTGAGGCGTTGGCGGGTTTCATGGAGAAATATAAGGACGCGGCACAGACGATTGCTTCGTGTCTGGATAATGGAGACATTGGCGCGGCAAAGGGCATATCGCATTCAATCAGGGGTCTTTCTGGAAATCTCTCAATGGTGGAGGTTTATGATATTGCTTCAAAGATTGACAATCTGCTTAAAGGCGGAGATACAGACGGCGCGAGGGCGTTGCTAAACGATTTGGCCAAGGCGATAAATGACGTGGCAGCTTACATAGAGGGCATGGAAGTAAAAAAAGTTGGCCCCGACCATGAAATACAGGAATTAAGCAAAGATGAACTAAGAAATATTTTCACAAAAATACTGGCCGCATATAATCAATACAACCCTGACGCTGTAGAGCCGCTGCTTAAGGAGTTAAAAGGGTGTCTGCGCGCAGAGCAGTTAGACGCGATAGAAAAAGGCATTGATGAGCTTGATTTTAACAGGGCTAAGGAAGAAACGCTCAGGCTGATGATGACCCTGGAGATAGATTACTCTACTACGTAGTTTGTCCTGTTATTTCAATATCCACCTGTTGATTAGAGTTGCCCGCAAAAAGAAAAAGAAAAAAATCTGATGGATATAGTAAAATAACGCGCAATCTCTCTTTATGTTAGTTGTGGCAATAGTATAATATAGACAGGCTGGAGAGAATATATAATGATAGACACGATAAAATGGGTAGATGGTCTCGGGGCTGAGGCGGCAGGGGCGGCAAAGGTCATGATACTTGACCAAAGGCTTCTGCCCCACGCGGTGTCCTACGTAGAGTGTACGGATTACCGGCAGGTGGTGGATTGTATCAAGACGCTCGCCATAAGGGGTGCCCCTGCCATAGGGATTGCGGCGGCTATGGGAATAGCCCTTGCGGCAAACGCCATAGAAGCAGCAGGCGTAGAGGAGTTTACGACAAAGCTGAGTCCGGCAATTGACGACTTCCTTAACAGCAGGCCCACAGCCGTAAATATCCAATGGGCGGCAGAGAGGATAGGTCGGCTTATTCAGGACAATGATAACCTGCCAATAAGCGCCATTAAAGACAAGATAGCAAAAGAGGGCGTTGTTATTCTCAACGAAGACATAGAGATAAACAAGGCTATAGGGCGCTTAGGGGCGGAGTTGATAAAAGACGGCGACACCGTCCTGACGCACTGTAACGCGGGGGCGCTGGCAACTGGTGGTTATGGCACGGCAACCGCCCCTATACGCACGGCCGTGGCGCAGGGCAAACGTGTGTCAGTCATAGCCGACGAGACAAGGCCGGTGCTTCAGGGTGCGCGCCTTACGGCGTGGGAGCTGATGCAGGACAACATACCCGTTACGTTGATACCTGATAACGCAGCCGGGGAGCTTATGAGAAGGGGCGAGATAGACCTCTGCATCGTTGGCACGGACAGGACGGTGAGAAACGGCGATGTTGCCAATAAGATCGGGACTTATACTGTGGCGGTGCTGGCAAAGGAACACGGCATACCGTTTTACGTGGCGGCACCACTGAGCAGCATAGACTTTACACTTTCCACGGGTGGCCAGATACCCATTGAGGAGCGTTCATCAGATGAGGTAACGAATATTTTTGGCCGATGCGAGATTGCCCCTAAGGGTGTAGCCGTCAGAAACATAGCCTTTGACATAACACCGGCTAAATATATAACATTGATACTGACAGAAAAGGGCGCGTTTAAGCCCGAAGATATTCATACGCTGGCACCAAAAGGCCAAAAAGGTAAACAATGATGAATGCCGAGGGCATATTCAGATACTATGAAAAAGATTTGAGGCGTGTAGAGGGCGAAATTGCGAAGATATTCAGCAGCGATGTAGTGGTTATCCCTGACATAGGCAGACACCTTATTGGAGGCGGGGGAAAGAGGCTTCGTCCGATGTATCTGCTGATGTCCGCCGCGCTGTCAGGTTACAGTGGGGATGGCAGGTATGTCTTTGCCGGCGTAATAGAGACGATACACGCGGCCTCACTCCTTCATGACGATGTGGTAGATGGGGCTGGGGTAAGACGCGGCAAGCCCACCTCTCATTCGATATGGGGGACACAGGTCGTTATCTTAGTAGGTGATTATCTCTATGCCAACTCACTTAGAATGGCCGTAAGCCAGCAGAATTTAAAGACAATGGAGGCTATTTCATACGCCGTTGCGAAGATGTCCGAGGGCGAGATACTGCAGTTACAAAAAATCGCAGACCCTGAAATAACCGAAGCGGACTATGTGCGAATAGTTGAGTCCAAGACCGGTGCCCTGATTTCAGCCTCATGCAAGATAGGGGCTATATTGGGCGGCCTTTCGGAGGAAAAAGTCAATGCCATGGCAAGCTACGGCCTGAAGAGCGGGACAGTCTTTCAAATATACGACGACATACTGGATTTTAAGGCGGACGAGGAGAATCTTGGCAAGAAACTCGGCAGGGACCTCCACGAGGGAAAGATAACCCTTCCGCTTATCTACCTCCTGAAATCAGCAAACGCGCAGGAACGGCAGGAGCTTACCGCCATTATTGATTCAACATCGGACGAGGACATGCCGGACAAAGAAAAAGACGGGCAGATTGAAAGAGACTTGAAAAAAGTGCTGACACTGTTCAAAAAATATGATGTAATCGAAAAGACGATGGATAAGGCAAAAGAGATAGTGGCAGAGGCCAAGGCTGAGCTGTCGGCGTTCGATGATTGCAAGGAGAAAGACGCCCTTATTGTTATGGCAGAGTACGCCTTAAGCAGAGACAAGTAATAACTGAAATGGGGGAAGCCGGACATATGGAAACGCCTCTAAGCCCCTTAACGCGCCTGGCGCGGGAGGCCGTGGAGTCTTACGTCAGACGGCGGGAGGTTATCTGTCCGCCAGTTGACCCCGCTCAAGGCGAGCTGAAGGAGCGGGCGGGGGTCTTTGTGTCTTTAAAAATAAAAGGGCGTCTGCGGGGCTGCATAGGAACCTTTGCCCCAACAACAGAAAACGTGGCGTCCGAGATAATTAGAAACGCCATAGCCGCCGCCACAGAGGACCCGCGTTTTTTACCCGTCTCACCCGATGAACTCAGCGAAATAACATATTCGGTAGATATGCTCTCACCACCGGAGAAGGTTGACGATGTCTCCGGGCTTGACTGTAATAAATACGGCGTAATCGTTACGCAAGGCCATAGGAGGGGGCTGCTCCTGCCAGCACTGGAAGGTGTGAACACAGTGGATGAGCAATTACGAATCACTAAGGCAAAGGCGGGTATTCATCCAGAGGACAACAATGTCGAAATCCTTAGGTTTGAGGTAAGGAGATTTAAATGAGCGAGAAGACAAAGTTGGAACTTGATCTGGAAAGAATAAAAAAACCAAGTCAAAAGGAGCCCCGTCAGGGGAAAATCCTTAAAGACCTCCCCCTTATAATATTAATAATAGCAATGCTCACCGGATGGTTTCTTCTGGTAGTCGAGCATGTCAACCACAACGCCACGAAAAGCCAGCTCACCGCAATAACCGCCAAATATGATGAGCTGAAATCGAAAACCGACAACTCAACCAAAGACCATACGCCGGTGAAAAAAAACCATTAACCCCATTCGGAATAAATCTATCGTGATAGCCTTGCTTGCCACGATAAATTTGTTCTCCATCATAAGTAAGCGGTAGTTGCTTAGTTTGTTGCCATCCTTCTCCCTTTCTGTCATTCCGGCTTGTCCAGAATCGTCCCTTAAATGGTTGTTTCATGATGATTTTGCCTATTCTTAGGTATTAGGGGTAGATTCCGGACAACAGACTGTGTCACAATAGTAAAGCAGCCCCCCCCCCCTTTTTTTTTTGAGGTGGGGATGAGTCTGCCGCAGAGGTGTGGGG